>JACPDA010000006.1 GCA_016184225.1 Candidatus Daviesbacteria bacterium | reverse complement strand
TCCGCCGTAATAGCGTTTTCCGGGATAGCCTTCCGAGTATTTGTTGGTAAGTACGCTTCCCATCGCTTCTAAGACCGCTTTGGAAACGTAATTCTCCGATGCTATAAGTTCAATGCCTTCTTTTTGTCGTTTCTCTTCGCGCTTTATAATTGTATAAATTTGCGGGTCAGCTTTTTTTAAATTCTTCATGATTACAAAACAAATACTACCAATAATTCTTTCTAAGTCAATACCCAATTTTGCTTTTTTATTATAACTGCCTTATAATCTTTTTATGGTCGGTTACGGACCCGAAAGCCGTCTGCCTTCTAGCCAATTCTCGCTTGGTTCTTATAGCGATGAACATAGCTCACCTATCAATTCCGAAAAGGACACTTCAGTTTCAATTAGGCCATACCAAGACCAGAGAGATTGTCATGCGGTTGTTGAAATAGCCCAGGGCAATTTTCGTCTTTACTATACATTACTGCCAAAAGACGTTGTTGATGCGTATATTGCGGCCAATAGAGCGGTTGATCTAAAAGCCGCTGTAAGAGCAGATGGAACCGAAGCTCACGTAGCACAGACTCCTGATGGAAAGATTGCGGGTTTTTGTTTACTCCGCTATAATCCCTACACCAGAAGAGATCCTCAAGGCGAACTACAACTAATACGACTTCATGTGGCTCCAAATAGCAAGGGACAAAGTGTTGGTAAAAAACTTTTGGAATTTACCGAGAAAAGAGGCAAAGAGATAGGAGTAGAATTTGTAGTAAGTTTAGCAAGCGGAAGTTCGCGTCCATTTTTTGAACAAAATGGCTGGAATGGAAGAACCGAACTACGCCCAATGCCAAAAAGAAAAACCTCCGCTCTTGTATATGCGGCTCAAAAGCGACTTATATCCGCCCCGATTCCGCTTTCTGAACCCCCTACTCACATTGTGTATGCAGGAACAAACTCTACTAAAGAACATTTTGTAAGAAAGCTTTTAACTATTATAAACCCTAATCTTGCTGTTTATTCTGCTCCCACAGAAGAAGATCCTACTGAGGACGTTTTTGAGGCAGCAAGATCAAAAGCCCTCGGAGTAAGATTAAACTTTGGAAGAAATATTGTTCCTTTAGTCATTTCAAGCGATGTTCGAACTGAGCTTCTTAGAATAGACTTAAATAGCCCTACTCGCTATGCCTTAGTAAATAAGGGTAAGCCTAATAGCTCAGATTCAATTGAGGAAATACGCGCCAACTTTGCGCTTCTTCGCGATACCGCACTACAGACCAAAAGACCCGTTCCGTATGTTGTTAGGTCGGTAACCTATCTGCATAACCCGCGTGAACCCGATATGGACTCTTTTACCGAACACGATACTTCTATTTGGCTCTCGCGTGAAGGACTAGAAGAACTATCAACATCGGAAGGCCTAAAACGCTATATAGATGAAGTAAATAGTAAGTTTGGAGTAGATATAACAAAAATGTCAGCCGGTTTTGCCTTTCTGGTTTTCCTTGATAGAGGCTACGTAGTTGGTTTAAACGGACACCCTTTTGATTCGCTGCCTCGACGAGATGAAGTAGTAGAAAAATCTCGCCATACGGTTTTAACGGGAATTGATGAGTCTCTTATTAAGCGAAGATTAGGGTATACTCAATCATGAGGCTTTTGACAAAATCAATTCAAGCAAAAACAAACAAGCAAGATGGAATTAGAATCTGCATCATGCGAAGAATTAAACCAGAGTTTGAATTTGATATCTGGATGCCTGCTTTAGCTCCTTCGACAAGGCTACTTAAAACATACCACGAAGGAAAAATTGAGTGGAAAGAATACGAAAAACGCTTTATAAAAACAGTTCTTAGTAAACAGAAAAAATATCTTAAGATAATTTTAGATATTCTCAAAAAAAATAGTGTAACCCTCTTATGCTGGGAGGAGACTCCAGAAAGATGCCATAGAAGACTTACTGCCGAACGACTAAAAAAACTGAATCATCGAATCTCTTTGATTCTCAAGTAGTTTGCCTCTCCAAATCCAAAAATGTATATTTATACCAGCCTGATTCTCTGGTTTGTTTGCGAACCACTTTTTTAAACTCCGAATAGTCAGGGAAAAAAGTATCGGCGCCATAGTCTCCTTCAACAAGAGTGAGATACAATTTTTGAACCAAAGGCAAAGCTTGGGCAAAAATCTGCCCGCCACCGATGATAAAAATCTCCTCATTGCTTGGTTTACTCTGAGCCTGTTGAAGGGCTTCTTTCAAAGAGTGAACAATAATTATGTTCGGAACATTATAGTTTTTGTCCCGGGTAATAACAATGTTCGTTCTATTAGGAAGGGGTCTGCCAATTGATTCAAATGTTTTTCTCCCCATGATAATTGGGTGGCCTTTTGTAAGTCTTCTGAACCGCTTTAGATCCTCGGGGATACGAAACAATAAATCATTATTTTTCCCAAGTCCCCTTTTCTCATCTATAGCGGCAATAATGGAAATCATCCTGCCATCCTTCCTGTCTTTGGATCGTATAATCCTCCCGCAATGGTCAGCTCCGCTTTGATGATCGGATGCGGATCGTATCTTTCCAAAATTACGTGTTCGGGACGAAAGTCATCCAGTTTTTTTATTGAACTGTCAATAGTGACTTTTGGAAAAGGTCTTGGTTCTCGTTGCAATTGTTCTTTCGCCGCTTCAATATGATTTTTATAAATATGCACATCTGCGAAAGTATGAATAAATTCTCCAGGTTTTAGGCCTGTGATTTGAGCAAGAACTAGGGTTAAAAGTGAATAACTTGCGATATTAAATGGCACACCAAGAAACAGATCGGCGCTTCTATGGTAAAGCTGCAAAGAGAGTTTGCCACCGCGATTGCTTATTTGATACATATTGTGGCAAATTGGAAAACGGGAGGCATCTTTCTTTGTTGCCATGGTATATAAATATTCCGGATTCCAGGAATTAACTATTAAATTTTTGGCGTCCGGATCATCTTTTAATTCCTGTAAAATCCATTTTAGCTGGTCTATAGTCCTCCCTGTTCTTGTAGGCCATTTTCTCCACATCTCTCCGTAAATTCTTGGTAGATTCCCCCACCTCTTAGCAAACTTGTTATCCGTTCTTATCTTTTCTATAAACTCATCTTTTGCTAATTTTGACTTTTGATTTTTAACTTTTGAATTATAAATCTTGTACGGGTAATCATCCCAAATATGCACATTATTGTCTATCAAATACTTGATATTTGTTTGGCCTGACATAAACCAGTAGAGTTCGTGCAAAACTCCTTTCCAGTAAACTTTTTTTGTAGTCAGTAAAGGAAAATCTTTTGATAAATCAAATCTAATCTGCCGGCCAAACAGGCTGTATAAAACCATATCTGTTCCGCGGTCAACCTTTCTTATCCCACGATCTAATACTTCCTGCATTAAATCAAGGTATTGATATTCAGCACTTCGACTTCGCTCAGTGTTTTTGAGATGATTTTTCATACTTGCTTTTCGCGGCGTTTTGTCGTAACCCGTCCTCCCTGCCATTGGCCGCGGTACATTGAACCTCCGCCTTTTACCTCTTCAAACTGGGCGTGGACAAAGCGGGCGCCCATTTCAATTGTTGCCGAAACTGGTCCCTCATTCTTTAACCCAAATGTTACCGGTCCTTTATATCCCGGCGCAACATTGCCGGTTCGCAAAAAAAGACCGGAGCGAAAGGTTGTGGTGCGGGGTTTGAAGTTCACAGTTAAATTTTGTGGCACATTAAAACTCTCCACCGTCTTTACCAAATAAAAATCGCCGGGCTTAAGCGTTATCGAACGCTTTTCGCCCTCCTTATAAGATTCGGTCAATTCTATCTCCGGGGTTTTTCGCTCCGTCGCCCCCAAAAACGCGTCTCCTTTTATTTTATAAACCTCTCCAAGCCGCAAATCAAAACCCGCCCCTTCGGGATTTTCTAACTCCCGCTCCGAGAGATTCTCAACCAGTTTCTTTTCTTTAACTAATTTTAATAGTATTTTTGGCCCTAATACCATAATTTTAAATTTTCACTTTTCAATTTTCAATGAATTTTCAAATTTAAATTTTTAAACATTTAGATTTCATTTTAAATTTCGAATTTCAAATTGAAAATTATCTTATTTGTTCAACGATCTCCTTAGTTACTTCCTCAACCGACTTTTCTCCATCAACAATCGTTATCTCCTGCGGAAACTTCGTAGCAAGCCACTCGTATCCCTCAATTAATTTTTTTAATTTTTCCTTATCTTCGTAAATCTCTTTTACATCGTCTTTTTTACCAATTCTTAAAATTGCGGTCACAAGAGAAACTTTAAGGTAAAAAGTGTGGTCAGGAACAGTAAACCGGTGGTACATAGAAAGAATTGAATGAGCGATTAGGATAAGATCTGCATCTTTATAATTATAACTCCCCCTAGTCCTGTCCAAAATCCCATAGACAATCGCCGACCAAAAACACCTGTCCGAAACAACTATTTTCCCTTTCTTCAGTGCCGGAAGAATAACATCTTCATGGTGCAGTACTCTGTCTGTTGAAAATAAATACTGAAGCGCAACGGAGGGCACTTTTTGTTGTCCTGTTAAAACCTTTTGCACGATATCGCCGATTAGTCCTTCTTTGCGCGGCTCCCTTGTTTGAACTACTGTTTTCCCTTGAGATCTAAAGTATTGAGCAAGTCTTTCAACCTGCGTTGTTTTACCGCTGCCATCAATTCCTTCAACAGCAATATACAAACCCTTATGGGGATTTTTCCGAAATTCCAAATCAAACTCAATATGATACTTCATGTGAATTTTAAATTTTCAGTTTTCAATTTTCAATGAATTTTCAAATTTAAATTTTTAAACATTTAGATTTCATTTTAAATTTCGAATTTTAAATTGAAAATTAAGGCTATTTCTCTTGATAAATTTTTGATTCCTCAGGTCTTTCCTGAAACTTGTATTTTGCGTGTTTCTTTTTTGAGTAGGGAACCCCTGCGCTGCTTGACAGCTCTTCAAAAGTCATGGCGCAGATTCTCATCCCAGCGGTTAGGGCAACCGCCATTCTGCCCAAATTTCCAAGCTCCAAAACCGGCTTACCGTCCCATCCCGGATCAAAAATGCTGGCTGTTGAATGAACTACAATTCCTAAACGCCCAAGCGATGACCGGCCTTCTAACCTTCCCATCAAATCATCGGCAATTGCAACCGTTTCCAAAGTTACGGCTAAGACAAAATCTCCCGGCTGGATAATAAACTGCCCGCCTTCTTTAACTTTTATCTCGCGGGTTATTTCGTTGCTGTAATCTTTTTTGGAAGGATCGATGTAGGCGTTTTTGCTGTGTTCAAAAACACGGAAAACATTGCCGAGCCGAAGATCTATGGAGCATGAACCAAGCTGGATTTTGAGATTCGGGAAAGGACTAATCTTTATCCTGCCGCTTTTGAGAGACTTTTTTAAATCTTTATCCGACAAAACCATAGGAGAAGTATAGCAC
>JACPDA010000008.1 GCA_016184225.1 Candidatus Daviesbacteria bacterium | reverse complement strand
TATCAATGTTGCGCTTATTGCCGCAACTGTTCTTATTTTTATCCAGCAATTAATAGTTCCCGACCAAGAAATTTTTATTCAAACTTATGCCCTTGTTCCTTCTCTTGTCAATTTTGGCGACTTCGCAACTATGATTCCATTCATCACCGCAATCTTTCTTCACGGGGGATTTTTGCATATTATTTCCAACATGTGGTTTTTGTGGATTTTTGGCGATAATGTTGAAGGCCGATTTGGCTGGTTTTTCTTTCCCATAGTCTATTTCTTATCGGGAATTGCGGGTAATTTTCTTCAATACTTTGTAATGCCCAGCTCTTCTATCCCCATGCTTGGAGCATCGGGAGCAGTGGCAGGGGTTTTAGGAGCGTATTATGTTCTTTTTCCCCATTCGCGAATTAAAACAATCGTTCCATTTTTTGGCTTTGCCAGCGTTGTTGAAATTCCCGCTCCTTTTATGCTTGGCTATTGGTTTATCCTGCAGCTTATTTCGGGCACGGTGTCTCTTCCATTTATGGGCGAGTCCGGCGGCGTTGCCTTTTTCGCCCATGTAGGCGGGTTTCTAACCGGAGTACTTTTTGCAAAAATCTCTGGGCTTTTCCGACTTCATCCCGAGGCGTAAAACTAAATTATAAACTCAAGTGATGCTCGATTCGTTTAACTCTTCTATTAAGCTTTACGTCTCCTTCGTCATAATTTTTTGCAATAATATCAACAGTTTTCTTAAGGTGTCGCAGATCTTTTTTAACAGGTTTTAACCTATTCGTAACGACGTTTTCCACTTCTTCGCGAACAACACCTCTTATTTGATTTACATCAGACTTTGTCAGCATAGATATAGTATCAAAGAAAAGATGGCCAATTTCAAGAGAACAAACTACATCAAAGCTATGGGTGAGTGACGGGAATCGAACCCGCAACCCTCAGGACCACAACCTGATGCTCTACCATTGAGCTACACCCACCAAGAGCGTAATAAACAGTATATCATAATTTTCGAGGCTATGCCACGAAATAACCTTTGGAGAAAAGCATGAGAAGGATAAAGAGAAGAATAACAGACGCCACTGCATATGCAATCTGAATTAGTTTATTTTTTGTTAACGCCAGAGCAATAAAGATTGGGAAAAGCACTAAAACGTAGCGAGGTAAACCACTAAAAGTTCCCGACGACACGGGGATAAGAAAAGCAAGTAGCGAAAAAACCAAATAAGACGTTCTTACTTTTTTCTTCCAGGCAATAAAGAGAAGAGCCGCAACGAAAACAAAAGTCGCAAGCTCCAAAAGCTCAAGAGAATTTTGCCGTAACGAAATACAGTTTGCGGAATCAAAATGACCGTTTCAACCGATCTGCTGTTTGCCAGTGTTCCATGGGCTTTAATAAAATAAAATGCATCATTTGTAAGCATGTGGTTGTAGAGGGCAAAACCTAAAAAGCCGATCGGAATTAGCAATATAGGTAAACCGGCAAGGATTGCCCTAGTCCAACCTCGTAGGTTGGGTGCGTGAAACCTACGAGGTTGGAGGAAGGGAGGTTGAAAGAATGGCTTAAAGAATTCAAAAAGCAAAGCGGGAAGAATAGTAATACCCACAAGACGAGTTAGGGTTGTTAACATTGCAAAAATACCGGCCAGAAACCATTTTTCCCTCCGAGCAAAGTAAAACGAGAACAGAGTCAAGAGAAGAAAAAGACTCTCGCTATAAATGCTGGCAAAGAAAAAAGAGGTTGGGAATACTAATAAAAACAAAACGGTAAGCCTTGCGACTTTTATCGAATAGTCAAGTTTAATAAGCTTATATAGCACAAAAAGAGCGCCGAGAAAAGCAAGATTACTCAGTAAAAATCCCGCAAAAAATTGAATTGCACCAAAGGTCTCTCCTCCCCCAAACAGAGAAGAAGTAAGCCCGATCACTGCCGGAAATAACGGGAAAAAACCAAGATTTTCGTTGTTATAACCGCTTCCGGCAATTGAAAGATAATGGACACCGTCAAAATTTGCCCAAGGGTAGATAAGAAAATGCGAAACCGGTTCATACGGTTTTGTAAACTTCCAGATATTGGTGTAGTCATACCCTTGACGGTAGGAAAGGAATTGTTCAGAGGCAAAAAGCGGTAGAAACAAAGCAATCCGCCAGACAAAAAAAGCAATTAAAACAAATTTTAACCCATTCATTTCCTCTTTACAGTATACAACTTTTAGTTATAATGAAAGTATGGGATTAATCGTTAATCTGCTGCTGCGATTAACCATTTTTTACTTTTTGGTGGAGGTGATGCTTTTTCCCAATGATCCGCGTTTTGCCGGAAAAGCAATTCCAATTAGAAACCTTGTTATCGTTCTTTCGCTAAGTCTTCTTTTCCCTCTTTTATATTTTGTTAGAAAAAAATGGAAGCGCTATCCTTTTTGGTTTGATAACCTTTATCTCTCAATCTTCTGGCTTGATATGGCAGGCAACTCGTTTGACCTCTATGATACTTATTTCTACTTTGATCTTATTCCCCATTTCCACGGAACCGGCGCAATTGCGGCTGTATTTGCGGGAGCGCTTGGATTTTCAATGCCAAT
>JACPDA010000005.1 GCA_016184225.1 Candidatus Daviesbacteria bacterium | reverse complement strand
AGACGGCCAAGACCACCCAATCTATGCCTATGGCCTTAATATCCCCGGCAGCCCCGGAAAAAGTACCCTGCTTTCTAACTCCCCCAAAACTATTAATTGTCCTGCCCCTCCTAATCCCAACCCTAATCCTCCTCCTAACCCCAACCCTAACAAAGCCAATACTCCCTGGATTCAAACTACCGGAGGAGATGTCCATTCCAATACCAGGATCAATACCCCGGGAGGACCATGATGAAGAAATTTCTTCACCTTCGAGGTGGATTGAATTTTTTCTTTGAACAGGATACGCAATATTGGGCTGTTGGCATGGCCAACATCCTGCCTATCTCTATCTGGTTACCGCATTTCTCACATTTTCCATAAGCGCCATTTTTAATTTTTAAGAGAGCTGCCCTGATGCCGGTTTTGGCATTTCTTAGCTGCTGCTCCAATACCACGGTCTTGGCATGCGTATCTGCAATATAAGAATCTGTTCCCGGTTCCGAAGTTTCAGCTAAAGCAGGGCTTTTTACAGGATCATCCTCACTAACTTCTTTTAAGTTTTTTTCTACTTCTTTCTGTTGTCTTAACAGATGTCTTTTAATAAATTTAAGGGTTTTTTTAGGAAAATTTAACATTTGACCTCCGTAACAATTTCTTTAAGCTTCTTAGTTTCCACCCAAGAGCCGTTTTCTGATTATACCAACTTCTGTAGATAATTTGCACTACCCTTTTTCTAACCTGCGGATCAACAATAAACCGGACCAAAAATCTCTTGCAGGTCTTCAGATGTGTTATCGGACTTTGCCTGGTAACTTTGTAATAAATTGTCAGGCCTAAAAGGACAAAGCTTAAGGAAAAAAACCTTCCTGAATGATCCTGTTTCAAAGAATCGACCATTAGCGAGATAGCACCTATATAGATAAACCCCAAACTGGCAATTTTCCCTCTTTGATGGAAATGGGTAGCTTTGGTCCAAATTTTTAGCAGGCTAAAAAAGAGTAATAAAGCCTCAATTAACTGCACAGGCCATCTTTTACCCAAGGCTCCTGCCATAGAAACTCCGAGAAAAGTTTTCGTAGGGCTTCCGATATTGCACCCTCCCAGGAAACAGCCCATATTTGACAAAACCAACCCCCCTAATACGCCTACCAAAGCAATGTCCGCCAGTTGCCAAAAATCCAGGCGCTTGCGCCTGGCAAAAAAATACATGGTCAGCCAACCACCCAGGATGCCGCCCCAAAACGACAAGCCCGGGACTTTATTAATTAAAATAAAACTTAGAGGTGAAACTATAAAAAACTGCAGGTTTTCAAGAACAAAGTATAACCTTGCACCAAGCAGTCCCCCCAGAAAAGTAACTAAAGTTAAATCAAGGGTTTTTTCTTCATCCAAATCCCAAGCGCGGCTAAGCCTCCAGACTAGGAAAATGGCGAGCAAAAACCCTAGTACCAAAAAAAGACCAAATGAAGAAACAGTTATGTTTCCAATAGAAAAAAGCACCGGAATCATCCAACAAAGATTAGCACACTGCCGCATTTGAATCAAATTGACAAAGGGGGTATACTGAATAATAGCCTTCAGTCATCAGTCATCAGTCTTCAGCTTTCAGACTTTCTGATTTGTCTGACGACTGATAGCTGATAGCTGACGACTATTACAAATGACAGCTACTGCACATGCTATTATTGGTGGGGCTATTGCTGCCTCAGTCCCCAACCCGGCTATAGGTATCCCGCTTGCTGCCCTGTCCCATCCCATTGCAGACATGATCCCCCATTGGGATTTTGGAGTTGGTTGGAAAAAAAAGGGTAAAACAATACTCTTTTTGGAGTCTTTTGCAGACTTAAGTTTTGGGGTAGCCTTAGCTTTTCTTCTCTTTGGCAACTCTACAAACCCCTTATATCTTTTCCTGTGTATATTTATGTCAGAATCCTGGGACCTGCTGCAGATGCCTTACCTCCTGTTTAATTGGAAATTCCCACCCTTTTCTACATTTTATAAATTTGGACACAAAACTAACGGAAAGGCAAAAATGCTTTGGGGAATCATCACGCAAGTGGCCTCCGTCACAGGTTTAGTTTTAGTTCTTCGAGCCATCCACTAACTGCACAAGATACTCACTGAATTCCCGGCCGATCTCAGGATGCAACCTGGCCAGCTCTACTGCGGTTTTCATATACTCTAGTTTGTTACCGGTATCATAATACTTACCGTTTTGGACCTCTACGGTATAAAGGGGAACCCCTTCGCTTTTTAGTAAATTGATTGCATCAACCAGCCAAATCTCCCCGTTTTGACCCGGTGTCAGCCGCTTTAGGGCGCTAAAGATTTCCGGTGGCAAAATATACGCGCCGTGAGTAGCCAGGTTAGAGGGAGCTTTATCCGGATCCGGTTTTTCTACAATTGATTTGATTTTGTAAACATTGCCTTCCACCGGCTCGAGATCTGCTATACCGTAGCGGCTTAAGTCCTCCTTTTTTTCGATTCTCACTCCGGAAATCACCATGCCGCCGTATTTTTCAAAAACATCAATCATCTGTTTTAATCTTGGCGGCTCGGCTAAAATAAACTCATCTCCCCAGATAGCAGCAAACGGCTCATCTTCAATCACCGATTCCCCGGACAGCACCGGCGTACCGTTACCATATGGACCTTTCTGCCTGATATAAATGAAGTTTGCCATATCGGAAATATGCTTGATCTGCTCCAGGATCTCGGCTTTTTTCCCATTCATTAAATTCTGAACCAAATCTTCGTTCGGCACATCAAAGTGGTCTTCAATCGCTCTTTTGGTGGCACCGGTCACAATAATAATATTGTCTATCCCGGAACCCACTATTTCTTCTACCACATACTGGATAACCGGTTTATCCACAATAGGCAGCATCTCCTTGGGCATGGCCTTGGTTTGGGGAAGGAATCTGGTGCCAAACCCGGCCGCAGGTATTAATGCTTTAGTAATCTTTTTGGACATAGTGTAAGTATAACATGAGCAGAATTTCTAATTTTTAATTTCTAATTTCTAAACAAGCACCAATGATCTAATGTCTAAAATTTGGTTATTAAGTCATTAGACATTATTTAGAAATTAGGTCAATTAGTAATTAGGTTAATTTATTTAACTCTCTCTATATATTCCCCACTCCTAGTATCCACTTTCACCTTTTCCCCCACATTCATGAACATGGGAACTTTAACCACTAGGCCATTGTCCAAGGTTGCTTCCTTAAAAACATTGGAAACAGTATTGCCTTTTTCCCCCGGGCCGGTTTCAGATATGGTATAAACCAGGCTCATGGGAAGCTCTAGTCCTAATGCTTCACCATCCGAGACAATCAAAATTACTTCTAATCCCTCTTTTAAATATTTTGCCTGATCGCCTATCACTTGCGCGGGGATTGCAAACTGTTCGAAACTCACTGGATCCATGAAATAAAATTCGCCAACCGGCGAATCTCCATCTCTGTAGAGAAACTGAGCCTTTTCCTTTTCTACATTAGCCTCATCAACCCTGGCTCCGGTAATAAAAGATTTTTCCGTTACAGCTCCCGTCCTGATATTCCTGGTCTTAAGCTTGATGTTGCCGGAACCCCGGCCGGTTTTGACATGCTCATAAGTTAAAACCAAAAGAATATCTTTCCCCTCTTTATAAAAAGTGCCATTTCTAAGGTCAGTTACATTCAACATAAGTAAATTAGTTAATTGGTTGATTAGTTAACTAGAGTTTTTATTTCTCAGATAACTCACAAACCCATTAATTCCTTTAATTAATCCTATGTATTCTACATCAAAAACAGCAAATTCTTCAATCCTCATAGCGATCTCTTTTAAATCCTTGGCTAACATTAAACAGTTCCTGACTTCCTGTGCTGAAGCACGAGAGTCGTATAGGAAATGAATTGTTTCATAGATAACTCATGTGCTTTTTTCCAAATTTCAAGCTCCTCAAAGCTTTTCGCCATAAAAGTAAATTAGATCTAACTCACCGATTCACTAATCCACTAATTATCTTAACAGAAAATCTTTGATTTTCTGTCTATCCCTTTTTAGCCACTCTGCATTGGAATAAATCTGTTCCAAGGCTTGGGCAATGGTTCTTTTGGCTTCCGGGACAGGATTTTTCTTGACAAAGGATTCAATATCTTTGGCATCAACTTTTTTGGTAAAGCTTCCGGCCGGTCCAAAAACTTTGGTAAAATAATGGCCCCCTGCATACCTATCTTTTAACAATTTCCAATTCTTTTTTACAAACTCCCAGGCCAGATAACGGCCGACCGGATTAGCCCAAACAGCTGCAATAATTTGCAGACTGTTTTGGAATCTCACATGCTTGGAAATAGAAAAATCCAGGGTTTTAGAAAGAAGGGCTTTAATTTTAAACTTCCCCAAAGCCCGGCCAATCCGATCTTTTTCCTGTTGATTTTCCTCTTGCTTGTACATCTTCATCAAAGTATCGAATTCTTTTTTTCCACCGTTTTCCGCCACCAAATTGTAAACAACTCCCTTTAAATCAGGATGAATGCCGTGACTACTTGTCATTCTGGCTTGTCCAGAATCCCCCCCTTTGATTCTGGAGTCGCTGCGCTCCCCAGAATGACGTACTACATAAGCTCTAAATAATTCCTGAGCCACCTTTATAGTCTCCCCATCTCCAAACCCTCCCAGCATATTTAAAACCATACCCCGCAGCAGGGAATCTGTATGCTTTTCTCCTTTTCTTGCTTTCCAGCCTAGCTTACCCCCTATATCTTGATAAATCTTTATGCCGTATTTTTTGAAATCCGGATAAAATGGTTCCAGAGCTAAAAGAGAATCAAGCTGCAGCAGTTTTCCCGTCAGCTCAGCCCAAACAGTATAATCTTCTTCACCCATGTAACTTTGAGTCAGCTCCAAAGATAAAGTGGTTGGGCTTTGACCTGACTCTGCCAAAGAGAAAGAATCTCTGATTAGGCCCAACCTGTCCACTGCAGGCAGTTTTCCATTCTTAACCGCCTCTTCCAGCTTCTTGAGATATTCCTGCGGATAATCAACTCTAACTAATGACGCCTCCCCGGCATTTAATTTAATCCACTCGTTATCTTTAATTCCTGAAATAGTCATGGATTTTTTATTCATTAATAGATTAGTCATTCTGGCTTGTCCAGAATCGATTCTGGAGTCGTTCTGCCTTGCAGAACTCCCCAGAATGACAGTGATAGGAATACTCCAGACAGCACCATCTTTCGTCTTTCTTTTAGAAATTGGAGAGGAGAAAAACCTGCTTTGTGTTAACTGTAGCCTGCTGCCTGTTGACTGTAACCTTATCACCGGATGTCCGGGCTTTGAGGTCCAGTTTTTCATCAGCTTGCCAACAGGTTTCCCGGAAACTTCTTCCAATGCTTTCCACAAATCCTGGGTCTCCGCATTTCCATAAGCATGTTTTTTAAGATAAAATTGCAACCCTTTTTGAAAATCTTTTTCCCCCAGATAAGACATAAGCATACGCAGAATTGAGGCTCCTTTGGAATAGCTGACCTTATCAAAAATCTCGGAAATCTCGGCCGGATGGCCCACCTCCACCTCAATCGGGTGGGTGTTTTTTAAGCCGTCCAGCGAGAAAGCTTCACCCATTTCGCTCCCTACAAATTGGGTCCAGATATCCCACTCCGGGAAAATATGGTCAATAGCCAAGAATTCAA
Source organism: Candidatus Daviesbacteria bacterium (assembly GCA_016184225.1). Classification (GTDB taxonomy): domain Bacteria; phylum Patescibacteriota; class Microgenomatia; order Daviesbacterales; family UBA10151; genus UBA10151. The sequence continues at coordinate 128,179 of JACPDA010000005.1, read as the reverse complement.
TAAATGAGGCAAAACCTTCATTTAACCAAAGGTGGGTCCACCACTCCATAGTGACTAAATTGCCAAACCACTGGTGAGCCAGCTCATGGGCAATCACTAAAGCCACCCATTGTTTATTGGCAGTGGAGGAAGCCTCCTCATCAATTAACAGCAAAGATTCGCGATATGTCACTGCTCCCCAGTTTTCCATGGCCCCGGCAGCAAAATCAGGTATTGCAATAAGATCCAACACCGGCAAAGGGTAAGAGATACCAAAGTATTGTTCATAGAAATCCAAGCATTTTCCGGCTACATCAAGGGCAAATCTGGCTTGTTCTTTTTTACCCGGTGTGGTAAAAACCCTTATCACTTTGCCCTTTGCACTTTGCACTTCTACACTCTCAAACTCCCCCACAATAAAGGCTAAAAGATAAGTAGACATTTTCGGGGTTGGGGCAAACTCTATTACCTTGTAACCGCTTTCATGTTCTCGGATGTTAGATTCAATGGTGTTGGAGATAGCCACAGTCTTGGCAGGAACCACTAAAGTCACATCGAAAACAGCCTTTTGAGCGGGTTCATCAAAGCTGGGAAAAGCCCTCCTGGCATCAGTTGATTCAAACTGGGTAGTAGCCAGATGCTTTGATACTCCACTCACTTCATAGCGGGAACGGTAAAAGCCCCGCATTTTATCATTCAAGATTCCCTTAAAAGCAAGCTTTAATTGTCCTTTGCCTTTTTGAATATTTTTAGCAAAAGTAAATGTAGCAGTTTCCGCTTTTTTATCATAATTAATCCTCCCAGCCCATACCTCTTTGTTACCATGTATAAATTCTGCCGATTCTATCTCCAGCTCAGCAGCATGCAGGGTAATTTGTTTGGTGGGCTTTTCTAAAACCAAAAAAATTGTTTCTTCGCCGTAAAATGTAAACCCCTCCAGATCCGGCCGGAGCATAATCCTGTACCGCTCAGGCTTAACATGCACCGGAAGCCTGACTTCATTTTTTGTAGATTTATTCATAGAAGTAACTTATACATAAATCGGTTAAAAAAGTCTAGATTGCATTGTTTGTCACATTTGTACCACGATCGGAGGACAAATGTTTAAACTCCTACGTTATCGGATTCAATCACCATCACCCAATCCTCTATTCCTACTTGCTTGATAAAATCTCGTAATAACTTAGTACAGTTTATCTTTGAAGCCCAAACACTTTTTTGCCACTGTTTAAAACCTAACTGTTTAAGTTTAAACCTTAGTAAATCCCTAGCCAATCTCCTTTTTTCCGGCACATCCCATATTACCAGCCGCCATTTCCCATCCCATTTCTCATCTCCGAGAGCCATCTTCTTCCATAGCGCTTTATCTCTACCAGAATCAGTCAATCTTAAAATTAACTCATTATCACTAATAAACTCCACTAAACCTTGATCCCGAAGTCTTTTTATAACCTGAGAAAGGACTGATTTTTTAACAGGTCTTTCTAGCAGTGGATTGTAAATGAAATCTTCAAACGCTACATACCCGTCAATTGATTTCTCTAAAGCTAAAAGAACTAAATCTGTTAGAACCTTTCGCTTGCTTGGTGGTCGTGCCATATATTATCACAAATGTACCACGATCGGAGGACATTTGTACAGACTTTAATTTCCTCTTTATCCTTTTTTCATCAAGTTAAACTTGATATAATACCTCAAGTACTTTTATTGCCGAGGTGGCGGAATGGCAGACGCGAAGGTCTCAAAAACCTTTGGTCCTAAAGATCATGAGGGTTCGACTCCCTCCCTCGGCACTTTGACCTATGCAGCGGAGGCTAATTCTTTAGTTTCTTCTTTTGGTCTGCCTCTGGTTTTTTCCATGCCATAAAACTTAGTCCGATCAGCCCTAAAGATCATGTTTATTTCTCCGGTTGGACCGTTGCGGTGTTTTTGAATATCTAATGTGACCTGTTCCGGATGTTCACTATCTTCCCGCCAGATAAACATCACCACATCGGCATCCTGTTCAATCGCCCCCGACTCCCGAAGGTCGGCCAGCTGCGGCTTTTTTGTCCCCCGCTGCTCTACTGCCCGGGAAAGCTGTGAGATAGCTAAAACCGGAATTTTCAGCTCTCTGGCCAAATTCTTTAAATTCTGGGAAATTTCTGAAACTTCCTGGACCCTATTTTCCAAATTCCGCCCCTTTATAAGCTGCAGATAATCTACAATTAAAAACTTTAAACCATGCTCAATCTGCAATCTTCGCGCCTTTGTCCTCATCTCGGAAATTGTGATTCCCGGGGTATCATCAATAAATATCGGCGCCTCTGCCAACTCTCCCATGGCCAAAGACAACTTATCAAAGTCCTTCTCATCTAACCTGCCTGTTTTTAGCTTCCAAGCGTCTATGTCTGCTTGTCCCACCAACAACCTATCTACCAACTCTTCCTGGCTCATTTCCAAAGAAAAAATTCCCACCGGGAGTCCTGCCGTAACTGCCACATATTGGGCAATGTTTAAAGCCATGGAAGTTTTACCCTGCCCCGGACGGGAAGCTAGAATTAACAGGTTGGAGTTTTGCATGCCGGCCAACTTGGCATCAAGATCCCGGAAACCGGTTGGTATACCCCGCAGTTTTCCGGAAGATTTTTGCAGCTCATCAAGTCTGTCAAAAGACTCTGTTAACGCATCTTTAATCGGCAAAAAATCCCGGCTGACATGTTCTTGCGACAGGGCAAATATACCCGCCTCGGCCGTCTCCAAAAGCTCCTCCACCGACTCGCCTTCATTATAGGCCTGCTGTATCAAAGAAGTAGCTTGTGTAATTAAGTTTCTCCTGACAGCATGGTCTCTAATTATTTTGGCATAATGTTCAATATGAGCAGATGTAGGAACAACATTTATCAGGGAAGTTAAATATGCCGACCCTCCAATTTTGTCGTAAACGCTTTTTCTTTTAAGCTCTTCCGTAACAGTGACCAAATCTATCGGTTCACGCCTTTCAAATAAGCTTTGTATCGCTTCAAAGATAGCTCCATGTTGTTCGGATCTATAAAAGTTTGAAGGGTGCAGGATTTCCGAAATCCGCACAATTGCATCTTTGTCAATGAGGAGCGCGCCCAAAAGGGATTGTTCAGCATCTATATTTTGTGGGGGAAGCTTAGTCGTTAGCTGCGCCATAGTTCGGTTATCAGTTCTCAGTGGTCAGTTTTCGGATATTAGTTTGCCAGTTTTCGGTTAACCGGTCAACAGACAACTGAAAAACCAGAATCTGAAAACCGAAAACAGAAAACCGAAAACTAACTCTTACCTAATACCACTACCTGCAGTTCCTCCGGCAGTTTTTCCTTAGTAATTGACAGCTTTGGCACCGGAACCACCCCTTCTGCTCCCATTTCTTTTAAGAAGCTCTCAACCCCTTCAAGTTCAAACTTTAACCCATCTATCCTGTAATGCATCGGGATGATAATTTTCGGTTCAAGCTGTGAAACTATTTCCGAGGCAGCCTTAGAGTCTATTGTATAGATAGACCCTACAGGAACCAGCAGAATATCCGTCTGGCCAATTTGGGCAACCTGCTCTTCAGTTAATTTGCTTTGTCCTAAATCCCCCAAATGAATAATATCCAAATTATCAAAAAGTAAATGGAAAATAGTGTTCGTCCCCCGCTCTGTACCCTGGGAGTTGTCATGGAAAGAATTTATCCCGGTCATGACTACCCCGGAAACTTCATATTCCCCTGGTTTATCAAAAACCGGGGGTTTAGCACCTGAGGATGTAGTGGTACCCGATACAAAGTTGTGGTCGCGGTGGCCATGGGTTGTTAAAACTGCATCAGATTGCAAATCCTTGGGAAGTTTAAGACCGGTAAAATCAGGGTCAAATGGATCGATGACGACAGTCGCATTTTTGCCTTTTAATTTAAAACATGCTTGTCCGTACCAATATATATCCATCGTTTCGAAATACTATCAAAAATAAGTTAACGAGACAATCCACCAAAACTTAAGATATATGTTAAAATGCTGTCAAATGAAATTAACCAAAAAACTCTCCACCAAACAGTTTTTCATTTCCCAGATTTTACTTTTAAGTTTTGGTTTAATATTTCTTGCAGGACTTTATTACATTTTAAATATCCAGTATCAAAAACCCAAAGGCCCCTTTTTGGCCGGGCCGATTACCACTGCCCCTAAGACTCTGCGGCTGGATCTTGACCAGCCTGAGCAGGATAGTTTATTTTATTCGCCGGAAGTATTGGTTTCCGGCAAAACCGGGCCGGGGAGTTTGGTTTTAATCTCCACAGAAAATTTTGATTCGGTCATTAAATCAAAACCTGATGGCTCCTTTTCCACTGTTTTAAGTTTAGACGAAGGGGTAAATAAGATCACTGCTGCAACCTTTGATTCAACAGGAGATTCCAGGTCAGCGGAGCGGACAGTGTATTATTCGAAGGAAAAACTATGAGAGGGTTTAGGGTTTGGGGGTTAGCCACTAGTAAAATAATTGCCTTATTTTTTGTATTTTTTGTTTTCCTATACCCTATACCCTATACCCTATACCCTACCTATGCTGCTGATTCCACCCCTTCTGCCGACATTAAGGCCAAACTGGAGGAACTAAAAAAGGAAATTGCTTCAAAGGCCGCTAAATTAAAACAAGAGGTTAACCACAAACTGAAAGATAAAGCTTACACAGGCATGGTTAAAGCAAGTTCGGAAACTTCCCTAACTTTAGCAGCCGCATCCGGACCCAAAATAATCAGCATCAATCAGGATACTGTTTTTGAAAGCAAAATTAAAGGAAAAACTAAATTCTCTCTGAAGGCAATTGCGGAAGATGACTATATTGCGGCTTTGGGCGATATTGACGAAACAGGCGTACTGACAGCTAAAAAAATTATCTTACTGCCAACTCCTAACTTAGAACCAAAAACTTACTTTTGGGGCCAGGTAATCTCTATCTCTGACGAGCTAATTACCCTCAAGGATAAAAACTTCCAAAATGTAGCCGTCAGTTTGCCCACCTCAGCGACGGTAAAGTTAAAAGATTTTGTGATACTCACGGGAAGCAAAAATAAGAATGAAATTTTCGAAGCTGGATTTGTTTATGTGATACCTCAAGGCGGAATAATAAAACCCAAAAAGGTAGCCACCCAGTCTGCCACTCCCACTGGAAAGAAAAAATAAGGTTAAACTGCTACTTCTGACTTCTCCATCCGGGCAATAGAACGTTTTAGTACCCTGATCGTTGCCATATCACCCGCAAAATCACACTCCCGCCTATAGACTACACCTTTCCACTCCGGATCTCGCTCTAACCTTTTCCATGCCTGTATTCCCGACTTAGGACTACTTAGATAGCCTGAACTAGCCTGCCTGACTACAGCCGCATCTGCTACAAACCACCACACATACTGAGGATGAAGATTAAATTGTACCGCCTTTCGTATCACTTCCATAAAACCTAAGTGAGTTTGCAAATCTAATGCATCTCTTTCTTCAGGTCCACACTTAACAGCATGCCTTTCTACGCATTCAAAATTAGGATTTGGTAAATATCCAGCCGTACCAGTAACGGTTTGTTCAATCAAATCCTGCATATTAGTTATTGCTTCTGCGCTCATAATAGTGCGATCATATATCTTTATAAGCCTTTTGTCAAAAATCGAATACTAACTAAAATCTTGCTTGCCATTGCTTAAAAACTCTTCTGCTTCGGATTTGTCTTTCACCACATCAACCGCCCGCCAAAAACCCTCATCCTTAAACCCCACAAATTTTTCCTTGGGGATTTTGGGAAAGGTTTCCTTTTCATGGTCGCCTACTTCAGGCAAAAGCGGTTCTATATCCTTATTAAATAAATATATGCCGCCGTTTATCCAATAAGGCAGTTTGGGTTTTTCTTCAAAGCCGGTAATATGGTCGTCTTCGTCAACTTTCACCACTCCCCATCTGGAAATATAAGGCACCAAGAGCAGGCTGACCAGGGCTTGTTGGTCCAGGTGATTTTTGATCATATTGGTTAAATTAAGTTTGGTAATGATGTCACCATTGCAAACTACCACATCTGTTTCACCGGAAAGTAAGGGGCTTTTGAAAGCTTTTTTGATACCTCCGCCTCTGCCCAGCGGAGTTTCTTCAATCGAATAATCAACTTCAATGCCGAATTTTGAACCGTCCCCAAAATACTCCTGGACTACGTGATACATGTAACTGACTGTTAAAACAAATTTCGTAATTCCGTGGGATTTAAGCCATTCTATTTGCCAGGCTAAAATAGGCTTGCCGGAAATCTCTACCATGACCTTGGGCCGGTCATTGGTATAAGGCCTAAGCCTCTCCCCTTTTCCCCCTGCCAAAATTATTGCTACCTTTACCATAAGTAAATATATAACATACCACACTACACTTAAGAAAGTCCTGAATTAAATTTGCAATTTGGACTTATTCATATTACACTCCGCTCTTATATGAAAGAAAACGTTATTATTTTTCCAGGTCAGAAGGCAGCAACCAAAACCTCAACTGAATACTCAATAATCAGGGCCCTGGCATTTAAAATTAGAACCCGAACACATGACTTTACTCAGTATGTCAAAACAGTTAAGGCATATGCATTGGCAAAAATGCCTTTTAAACACATCGCCAACGCTGGAGATCATTTAGGAGACGCAGTCATTGTTAATGAAGTAGATGCACCTCTTCAGACAGGCTGGCAGGATCCGGGTTCCGGAATGAATGAAGATTCAGGCAAAATACTGGCCTGGCAAACCAGAGGCGAAAAAGTTCCCGTCACAGCTGAATTACCTGCTCCGGTTTCAATTACCGGCCAGGAGATGGTAATCGTATTTAATGATTTAGCCACCATTGAGAAACCTCAAGAACAAATGATAGAAGTTGTAGAAGGAATCAATGTTTCCCAACAAGAAACCCCCGCAATATTTCCAAATTCCACTCCGGATTCACAATTAGAAAATAATCCCTACCTACAGCCAATTGATCTTAAAAAAGCAGCTTAATTATGTTGGACATGCCTTGGACACCCAGGACACCCTAGGGGTGGGTGTAGGTTGCCACCCCAGGTAATTTATTAACCGATAGTAAATTTGACAACAGAAATTTTTGTGGTATACTGTATTTACAACTTAATAACCAAAGACGTTTGTACCGAAGTCACGATTCGGGAGTCGAGAGCCAAATACTCTACGGAAGTTTAACCGTAAAATGAAACAGTCAGTGTCGGAATACGGAGCTGAACTAAAATGGTACGTTTAGTCCAGAGACCCACCAGGGTCTTTTTTAATACGTATTCCCCTGTTAATATTAATCTATGAACAAAATTAAAGCACAGACATTAAAGGGATTTCGGGATTTTTTGCCTCGAGAATCGAGGAAGCGGCAGTTTGTCATAAATAAGCTTAAAAGTGTCTTTGAGTCTTTTGGTTTTGAACCATTGGAAACACCGGCTTTGGAGTATGAAGAAGTACTTTTGGGCAAATACGGCGAGGAAGGCGATAAGCTGATGTATCGTTTTACCGACAACGGTGGCCGTAAAGTGGCTCTCCGCTACGACCAGACTGTACCTTTGGCCCGCGTTGTAGCACAGTATCAGAACCAGTTACCCATTCCATTCAAGCGCTATCAAATCCAACCGGTCTGGCGGGCGGAAAATCCACAAAAAGGCCGGTTCAGGGAATTTTTGCAGTGTGACATTGACACCGTGGGTACCAACTCTCCCCTAGCTGATGTGGAAATAATTGCCACAGTGGTCGAATCCTTAAAACAATTAGGATTTAAAAACTTTAAGATTATTATTAACGACCGCAATATTTTTTCCATGATGGTTAAAAGAGGTGTTGTACCGGAAAAAGATCTTACGTCCATCATACGTTCTATTGATAAGCTTAAAAAAATTGGCAGAGAGGGAGTATTAAATGAACTAATAGAAAAAGGTTACGGTTCGGAAAAAGCCACTTATATTGTCCAGCAGATTGAATACTTCAGTCCTACTGAAAACCTTCAGCAAATATTTACTTACCTGGAAAAGTTTGGTATTCCTTCTTCAGTGTATAAGTTCTCACCGACTTTAGCCCGGGGTTTGGATTATTACACAGGAATGATTTTTGAAGTGGAAGTGGAAGGATATACTGTTGGGTCGGTCGGAGGCGGAGGCAGGTTTGATAATCTAATTGGTATTTTTGCAGATAAACAAATCCCAGCCGTCGGATTTGCCTTTGGCTTTGACAGGATTGTAGAGGCTATGACGGAGCTGAATTTATTTCCGGCTGATTTAGCTACTGTCAAAGTTTTGGTGACAGTATTTCCTGCCCGCAATGCTTCGCATAGCGATGCAGGCGGGTCTAAAGAGTTTGAACAAAAATCGATCGAGGTATGTTCTCAGCTTCGCTCGAACAATATAAATACTGAGCTTTGGCTGGATCCGGAGACTAAATTGGAAAAGCAACTCAAATATGCTGACCAAAAAGGCATCCCTTATGTTGTGATCATTGGCCCTGAGGAAGCTGAATCAAATAAAGTAACACTGAAAAATCTAGCGAGCCAAACCCAAGACAAACTGATTACACTTGACGAAGCCATCAGGAGAATTCAGAGTGCAGAGTGAAGAGTTAAGAATTGGAATCGCAGAAAGATCCATAGAATTTGCAGTAAGAATTGTTTACATGGTTAACTCCTTACCGAAAACTCCTGCTGGTTATGCTTTAGCATCACAAGTAGTAAGGTCCGGAACATCTATTGGAGCAAACTTACAAGAAGCTCAAAGTGCTGCCTCCAGAAAAGATTTTATACACTTAGTCAACATCTCCTTAAAAGAAGCAAGGGAAACCTATTATTGGTTAACGATTCTTTCCCGATCACAACTAATTCCCTCTAAGAAGTTAGGTTTACTTTTAAAGGAAAATGATGAAATAATAAGAATACTGGTTACGATTCTGAAGAAATCCAGAAATAATTCTGCACTCTTAACTCGTAACTCTTAACTCAATATGTCATCTCAAATACTTAAAAAGCCTATTCCCTACATTGCCCTCATTATTGCCCACTTAATTTGGGGGGCTAATTTTGTAGTGGCCAAGATTACTTTGCAGGAATTTCCCCCGATGAGCTTAGCCCTTCTGAGGTTTGCCATAGCTTCCCTGCTTTTGGCCCCATTTTTTTTGGCAGAAACAACAAAAGTTAAAATTGAGAAAGCTGACCTTCCAAAATTGGTAGCGATTGGAGTTTTTATTATTGTTTTAAATATCACCTTCTTCTTTGAAGGGATTAAACGCACCAGCGCAATTGATGCTTCTATCCTCTCCTTAACAGTACCCATATTATCGGTACTTTTCGGCTGGTGGTTTTTGAAGGAAAAAGTTTACTTGGTTAATCTTTTAGGTGTGGCCTTAGGGTTTGCAGGAGCCTTAGTTATTGTTGGCTTACCCCAAGTCATCACCGGCACAGTTTCTTCTCAGATGTTAACCGGCAATTTATTAATAATTTTAGCTTCCGTTTCCTGGGTTTTCGGGGCCACCATTTCCAAAAAGATCTTAAGTAAATACTCTTCTTTAATTATCACGGCAGTGGCTTTTTTAGTAGGGACTGTTGCCTTTTTTATTCCGGCTGCCCTTGAATATATCCACAACCCGGGCTGGGCCAGCCAAATCACTATTTTAGGAGTCCTGGGGCTGACCTTTATGGTCCTGCTTTCCTCCATCTCCGCTTATTTTCTTTTTGAGTGGGGTTTGTCTAAAACATCGGTTACCATAGCTGACCTTTTCCACTATATTGAACCTTTTGCGGCAATAGGACTGGCTGTTTTAATCCTGGGTGAGCAAATGTCTAACCAGTTTCTAATTGGCGCAGTCCTGATTGCCGTGGGAGCCTATTTGGGAACACTGGCCAAAGAAGCCCACCATAAGATTCATAAGGCTCATAGAGTCTAGTTGCTAGGTTCTAGAGTTTAGGAATTTTTAAGTCTAGACTCTTGACTCTCGACTCTAGTCACTATTTTTGCTATACTATGCTCCATTATGAAAGCAGATATTCATCCAACTTGGTATCCGGAGGCTAAGGTTACTTGTGCTTGCGGAAATACTTTTACCACCGGCTCAACAGTGCCGGCAATTCGCGTGGAAATTTGCAGTGCCTGCCATCCCTTTTTCAGCGGTCAGCAGAAGTTTGTTGACACTTTAGGACAAGTTGACAGGTTTGTGAAGAAAACCGAAAGCTCTAAAGTTAAACAGGAAGAAAGAATGAGAATTCTGGAAGCTAGAAAATCTAAAGTTGAAGAGAAAAAGAAAGAACGGCCATCACTAAAGGATTTGTTGATGCAAGCCCGCAAACAAGCCTCTAGTTAGGTGACAGGTTACAGTGAACAGTTGACAGTAGCTTCACCTATCTGTAACCTAAAACCTGTACCCTGTAAACTTTTATGAACGATTACCTAAAAGACCAAATTGATCAAATAAACAAAAAAATTCAAGACCTTAAGTCTTTAACCGAGGATCCTGACATGGCTGAATTGGCCAGGGAGGAAATTGTTGAACTTGAGAAACAAAAAAGTGAACTAGAGTCGTCAGTCCACCAACCTTCGGTTGGTACCGGTCGTCAGTCGTCAGAGAATTCAGAAAGTCTGACAGCTGACAGCGAAGCGATACTGAATGCTGATAGCTGTATTTTGGAAATAAGGAGCGCTGCCGGCGGAGATGAGGCCGGGCTGTTTGCCGGGGATTTAAGCAGGATGTATACCAGATTTGCTCAAAACCGCAAGTGGAAAGTTGAGGAGTTAAACAGGTCAGAGGGCAACCTTGGACAAATTAAAGAACTTGTACTCAAAATCTCCGGCAAAGATTCATACAACAGCCTAAAGTTTGAGTCCGGTGTACACCGGGTACAAAGAGTACCTGTTACAGAATCTTCGGGGAGAATCCATACTTCAACTGCAACAGTAGCAGTGCTTCCGGAAGTTAATAAAACTCAAGTTATTGTTAACCCATCTGATATAGAATTTGAAGCTTTCCGCTCCGGCGGTGCCGGAGGCCAGAATGTTAATAAAGTCTCCACTGCCGTCAGGCTTAAGCATATCCCAACAGGAACTGTAGTCACAGCCCAAACTGAAAGATCCCAACTGCAAAACAGGGAAAACGCCCTATCGCTTTTGCGGGCTAAACTTTGGGAAATGGAGCAACAGAAAAAGGTGGGAAATATTGAGGCTCAAAGGTCTGCCCAAGTGGGAAGCGGTGAGCGAAGTGAAAAAATCAGAACTTATAACTTCCCCCAAAACAGGGTGACTGACCACCGGATTGGTAAATCCTGGCATAATCTGGATAGGATCTTAGAAGGAGATATGGATGACATCATCAAAGCCCTCTGGGTACATTAAAGGTTGGGTTGAATTTTACAAATTACGTTTCAAAGTCACTCCTGATGTTCTAATCCCCCGCCCGGAAACAGAACTTTTAGTAGATGAAGTTTTAAATTATTGTAACCTGTACCCTGAAACCTGTAACCTCATTTTAGACCTTGGCACCGGCTCCGGCAACATTGCCATTTCCATTGCCAAAAACCTAAGCCTCCACCCCAAGGGTGTAAACGTAACTATTATTGCTTCAGATATTTCCCAGAAAGCTTTAAAAGTAGCCAGACAAAATGCCAAACTCCATGGAGTTGAAGATAAAATCACTTTTTTAAAAAGTAATTTGCTTTCCGGGTTAAACTGTAACCTGTACCCTGAAACCTGTAACCTAGTCATTGTCACTAACTTACCTTACATCCCTTCTGCCAGGATTCCTTATTTAGACTCTTCAGTCAAAGACTTTGAACCACATGTTGCCTTGGACGGCGGAGAAGATGGCTTTGAACTTTACCGGAAACTTTTCCAACAGATCAAACAGCTTTCCACTCCAGGAGTGAATTCGAACTTACACTCCTGGAGTGTAGGTTGGAAACCTAAATTGATTATCGGAGAAATTGACTATACCCACGGAGAACTGGCAGCAAATGAAGCCCAAAAATATTTTCCCCAAGCAAAAGTAGAGGTCAAAACCGACCTTGCCAAAAAACAAAGGGTACTTATTATCAATGATGTTCCGGCGGTATGAACCCACCAACCCGCGGCTTCAGTGGGTCTACCTTCGATATTTGACCAAATGGATTTTCGTCTTTGATCTGCCCAACTAATACTTCAACTACTCTCAGTAAGCTTTCAAAGGAATCTTCCAATGGTACGCCCATTTCCTTCTCCCTTTTAATTCTATTTAATTCTGCCCCTAATGTCTCCTTTAAAGAAATAACCCTTTCCAATTTTTCCCCATTTTCTTTAGTTACCATTATTTTCCCTCCTTTCTTTAAATGAATTATTACTGATTTGGCAGCTCTTGTAAAGTGGCAGTTACACTTCTTTCTTTTCCGTCATTCCAAACAGTCAAATTTAAATTACCCCCCATTTTTTTACTCCCAATCACTTGAGAGATTTTGGTTTCAGAATCAACCGATTGGCCGTCCACTTTAGTAATAATATCCCCAACTCTTATTCCGGCTTTATCGGCAGATGAGTTTACCACTACCTCCTGGATATAAGCTCCTTGAGGAACTTCATTCATAATGGCTACATCTTTAGAAATAAACCTGTAAGAAATACCCAAAAATGGCCGGGAAACTGAGCCTGTTTGGATAAATTCATCGGTAATTTTCTTCACCGAATTGATCGGGATGGCAAAGCCGATATTTTGCGCCCCCTCTGTCACAGCAACATTCACTCCAATCACCTGACCGGCGGAATTTAAAAGCGGCCCTCCCGAATTACCCGGATTAATAGCCGCATCTGTTTGGATCAAATCATCTAAACTCTCGGCTGTTCCCGAGAAAGGATCCCCGGTCACTACCCTTCTGCCCACTCCTGATACAACACCTGTTGTAACAGTGTTGGTAAGCCTGCCCAAAGCATTCCCAATAGCTATGACTGTTTGACCAACCTTAAGCTTGGAAGAATCGCCAAGCTCCAAAGCCTTTAAGTCGCCTGCATCCACTTGGACAATCGCCAAGTCCAAAACCGGATCCCGGTAAATTTTCCTGATTTCATACTTTTGACCGTCTTTTGTAACTACATTGTATTTAATATCAGGATCATCCACCACATGCTTATTGGTTACAATAATCCCTTTCTCTGATACAACAAAACCTGTACCGATAGTACTATTTTGGCTCCGTGGCAGCGAAAAAGGATCAAAAGGATTAAAAGTTCTGATAGTGGCGCCAATTGCCACCACAGAAGGGGAGACTTTTTCAACTGTGGAAACAACTGCATTCTCTTCTTGGATAACTGTCCTAGTTTCCCTGGTTTCCAGTTTAGGGAAGTTCCCAGGAAATGCTGGTATCAAACCCCTCGCTTGAGCTTGATACACCCCTACAGCCACCACTACTCCCAGCAGTATCGCTACAACTATGCCGGCAGTATTAAGTTTTGGTAATTTCGAATTATCCATAGCGTTTCACTCCAGCAGTTCCATTGCCTTATCCAACTGTGGATCTTTAGTTACATCATCTTTGTCGCCTTCTATTTTAACATCAGGTTCAAAACCTTGAGTATCATTAACCCATCTGCCGCTGGGGGTCAACCACTTTGCCACAGTAATATGGATCCCTGTTCCGCCCGAGAGATTTTGTGCTTCCTGAATGGTGCCTTTGCCAAATGATTTTTCTCCCACCAGTTGACCTCTTCTTCTATCCTGCAGCGCACCTGCCACAATCTCTGAGGCAGAGGCAGAACCTTTATTAATCAATACCACAAGCGGAATTTCCGTCAACTTTCCTGCTCTCGTAACTTTAAAAGAAGCTCTTTCCCCGTCACTATTTTCTTGTAAAACTACCTCTTCTCCTTCTAAAAATTCCGATGCAATAAATACGGCCCCCTCCAAAAACCCGCCGGGATTATTCCTTAAGTCCAAAACCAAAGCCTTTGAATTAGCTAAAATCAGGCTGTTAACTGCTTTATTCCACTCATCCTGGGTTCTTTCCCCAAACCTCGACAGCTTCACCACTGCCACCTTTTTATCCGACTGGGTATTTTTGAAAGAAACTTCCACGCTTTTGACAATAATGGTATCCCGCATCAGACTAATCTCTCTTGTATCCGAATCTCCTTCCCTAAAAATGGTCAACGTAACTTGTGTCCCTTTAGCACCTCTTATTAATCCCACTGCCTCCGGAAGCGTCATATTGGTAGTATCTTTATCTTCAATTTTGACAATCTCATCCTCCGGTTTAATTCCGGCTTTTTCTGCAGGAGTTCCTGAAAGCGGAGCTATCACTACCAGTCTTTTATCCTTATTGAATCCAAGTTGAATACCTACACCCTCAAAACTGCCGTTTAACTCATCCTGGGAGAACTTTTGTTGTTCCGGTGGCAAAAATACCGTATAAGGGTCTCCCAAAGCAGCGACCATGCCTGAAATAGCCCCGTAAAATAACTTATTAGGATCAATGGTCTTCTTATCGAAGTAAGAACGGGATAGCAGGTCCCATGTATCCCAAAATAATTTGAAATCCACCTTAATATTCTCAGGGGGAATTTTATTTTTTACCGAAACAGTAGGCTTGTAAGTAGCCCATCTGATTTGCACTTCCCGATGGGCTACCTGCCAGCCCAACAGGAAAGAAAGTATTACGATTAGAACTAACTTTGCGTTGATATTTTGAAAGAAAACTCTCATAAAAAGTAAACTTTACCCTATTATTTCCAGATTAGCAACTGGGATCTGAAGTTTTCTCCTTGCTGTCTCTATTGTAGCAAGGTAGGTACGGAGGCCGGATGGCAAAAGTGTCAAAGAGTCATCAATTGCTACCAGTTTCCCCTGTTCCCCTTGATAAGAGTTGCCCACTACCCTCACCCTTAAGCCAATTTTTAGCTCTAAGGCTTCTTCACGCTCCCTCCCTATTTTTAAGCCGAAAGATTGCAAACTTGGCAACTTAGTATTTTTGATCCTTACCAGACTGGATGAGTGCGGTGAAGGAAGGCTAACAACTGCTTTATTCCCATCAATAAAAACAAATTTCCCATCATATTCAGATAAAACTTTAAAAATATCATCACCTATAGGTATTGAACCAAATCCCTCACAAACTACAACCGAGATGCCTATATCATTATCCAGTTTTCTGGGAAAGACTAAACGCCCGCCGGCCATTCCTCTGTAATCTCCGGCATCTATTCCCCCTATAATAATGCCGCTGACCCCGTCTGAGATAGCGGCTGAAATTGTATCTTTAAAAAATAAACTGCCCCCAACCAGCACATACCCCTCGTAGCCTGTTTGTATTTCGCTTTTTCCAATTAAGTCATCGTTTTTCCTTAAAATATGCAAGGTGCCGTCACGACTATGCCCTGAACCAAACATGCCGTATATCCTGGTAACTTCGGTCCGGATTACCGCTTGCCCCCGCTCTTCGTCAACCTCCTCCACGATTCCGTAAACCCCTGCGGGCAGTTTGGCATTTTTCGGCAGGAAGGCAATCTTAAGCTCCCCGGTTTCTGTATTTAAAAAATCTAACACGCCATCCGTAGGTGCCGTTACCACCTTTTTACCGCCGAGCCATTCTTTTTTAAAAGCCAAAAGCTCGCCTTTATATATTCGCTGATGCAGCTTTCCGACAAGGAACTTGTCAACATCACGGGGGGAAACAGAAAGCAACTCGGAAAGATTTAAGGTCCTAAATCCGGAAGAAATCCTGGCCTCGCCTATAATTTCCGGTGGTGTAACTTGCTGGCCTACGTTTATATTAAGTTTGCCTTTCCCCTTCAAAACCCTTGTCACCCTGGTGACTACATCCCTTTCTACCCGCATTCTTGCAGGAGCAAAATGCTTCATACTGATCTCCCGTCAACCACCAACCCTAGCTTTCCTCCATAAATTTCAACTGCACTCTCTTGTTTTCCCAGCATCCGGCCTTTTTGAAGCTTATACGCTATCTCGCACCGCTCTTTCGGACAAGATATAATCTTGAAGCTTCCCTGATTAATCTCGTATCTCTCTCCCTGTAACCTTAGATTCATTACTCCGCTGCTACCATCAAATTGCGGCAGAAGCAGTGAACCGGCTACCTCATCAATATCATCGGTTAAAACAATGGTCCATAAATCCTCAAAAAAGTCTTGTCTTTCGCGTCCCAAAAGCAGCGCATCAATGAAAGTAAGCACTAAACTCTTAAGATCCGGAACGAAATCAAGGAATCTTACAGGTATAAGTACTTTCCTAAGTGTCGTATTGAGAAAAGGGTTATCCCCAAGTAAAGCATTCAGCTTCTGGTGTGGAGGTTTTGGATTGGTTTGTTTTAAGGCCTCCCGCAGAATACTTAAGTCTATTTTCATATCCTGCTCGGTTAAAGGAAGAGTCCCCGGGTATAAAATCCTATTTCCCAGGTAATTTTCTAAGAGGTTAGCTTGGGGTATGGGTTTTAAACCTAGAGCTATATCCTCCGGTGAAATTTGATCCAGGTTATCAAAGCTGTCAAAAAGTCCGGGCAGTTTGGGCATAGTTAGAGTCAAGTGTCTAGAATCTAGAGTCTAGAAAATAATTACTTGACTCTAGACTCTAGCGACTAGTCACTATTCTATAGTACTAAACCTTGGGTACAAAAGGAAGCAGGGCCAGATGGCGGGCATATTTGATCTGTCTTGTAACCGCCCGCTGGTGACTGCTACAAAGATTACTTTTTGCCCGGGCTACAATCTTAGCTCTATCTGTTGTAAAACGGCGCAGAGTATTGATGTCTGTATAAGAAGGACTTGTTTTGCCATTACAAAAAAAGCAAACCCTTTTAGGCCTGCCTGCCTCCTCTGTCTTTGATACATTTATTGCCTCTTCCTTTGCTACTTCTTCCGAAGGAGCTTTGGATATTACTTTTCTGGTGATTTTTTTCTCGGCCATAATCGTAAGATTATATATTAAATTCTCTTTTACATCAATAGATTGCGGGATTAAGGTCGTAGTGGACAATTCGGCAGATGTTCTCTATAACAGTCCAAGGCACATACCGAATTAGTCCAAAAAATTAGAATGGAAGATCATCCTCTACTTCTTCTTTGGGGGCGGCTTTCTTGTCCTGAGCGGAGTCGAAGGATTCTGTCTTTGGTTCTTCTTTTTCTTTAGGCTCTTCTTTTTGAATTTCTGTCTTTTTCTCTGCCTTTGATTCTTCCGGCTCCTCTGACTCCTTCGACTCTTTTACTTTAACCGGCTCTACCCCCACATCTTCCGGTACCGGTGTATAATCTCCGTTACTTTTAGGAGTCAGCAAAATCATATCCTCTATCACAATCTCCGTAACGTTTCTGGTTTGACCATCTTGGCCTTCCCAGGACCGGGTCTGCAGCCTTCCGGAAACAAAAACCCGGTTGCCCTTTTTCAAAAGTTGATTACAAAGTTCAGCCAGTTTATTCCAGGCCACTAATCTGTGAAAATCTGCTTCTTCTTTTCTCTCGCCCTCAGTCACATAAGTGCGGTTGGTGGCCATGCCAAAAGTACAAACAGCAGCACCATTAGGGGTATATCGAAGTTCCGGGTCCCTGGTTAAATTACCTATTAGTTCTACTCTATTCCAAGATCTTGAGGCCATTTTTCTATTTTCGAATTAGAAGATAACGTAAGATATCTTCTTCTACTTTCAAACTTTTGTCAAGACCTTTTACATTCTTTGGATCGCCGGAGATTTCAAAGTGGGCAAAGTAACCCGAGGTATTTCTCTTAATTGGATAGGTTAAAGTACGTACCCCCCAAAGGTCTTCCTTTTCAATCTTGCCTTCAGTTCCACTGACCTTTTTGCTAATGGAATCTAGGAGTACCTTTCTCTCTTTTTCTTCCAAATCAGGTCTTAAAACTAAAGTTAAATAATATGAATTCATCTCGGGTAATTGTACTAGGAAGGTTCGGATAATTCAATAGCTTATGTGGCTACTTCATCCGGGATCACTATTCTATTGCGCAAAGGAGCAAACCTCTTCATAAGATCCCCATAATAACGTTGCTCTTCCGGTCTTACATACGATGGATCAAGGTTGGCAATATTTGCCATTACCCAATCCATTGGATTTATTTCAACTTTCTTTCCATCCACCACTGTAGCTTCTGCTTCTCTTTGTTTCTGAACCTCCCAAATTTCAGAAGACGGATAAGATTCGCCGACTATCATACTAACCCTTTGTCTAAACCCTGGTATTAGTTCTTTTCTTAGGAATGGAGGTTCTTTGCCAGGTGGATTTAATTCCCTTGATCCATAAACTCTGTAAGGAACAACAATAACACTGTCATCTTTAGGGAAAAATCCAGAGAAGTGTAGTAAAGGAGGATAAAGAAAACCATCAGGATCATAAGACCTCCCCCCTTCAATATAAACTACTAAAGGATTCTTCCCTTTAATACAAGTTTCTACAAGTCTTCTCATTGCCGCAAAATTCATTCTATTAAATATCTTTTTAATCTCTTCTAATGTATCTATTTGTGACTCATCAAGATTGTATTTATGATCTTTCAACTCTTGGAGGTGATCCGTATCGCGGGGTGTCACATTATAAAGAAGATTCTCTGCCCGCATATATCTCTCAATTTTCGGGCGTCTCAACATATTAACTCCTGCCATCCAAACTAATTCATCCTGCACCCCCAGACCTCGGCCTTCATACTCCATCAGGTAGGTTGCTATTGGATGGTCAGCATCAGCCAAATGGGAAGGGGTAAAAACTAACCTCTTCTTTTCACTTCTAGCTTGAGTTATGGCACGTTGTAAGTTATCCAATCCTTCTACTCCTCCATCCCATACAAGATTGCTAACATATAACCTAAACCACTTACGCGTTTCCTCAATATAAGGTTGCTCAACTTCACCGGATTCAATCATCTTAACCATAATACCTGCTTTTTTTTGAAGGCCGGCAATAGTCTGCAACGGATCAACAATCTCCTTAGATTCTGTATCCGGTTCTGCCCTAGTTCTTCTAGAAAGTAAATTCTCCCCGCTAAATCTCTCTCCAAGTGCTTTAAAATAAGCTAATGGATCTATTTCAATTGCCATATTTGTAGTATTCTACTATATACCTATAGTATTTTCAAACTAACTGCCTACTAAAAATTCTACTACATCACCATCCTCAACCTCATAATCCTTCCCTTCAGTCCTAATCCAGCCTTTTTGCTTGGCCAGACCATAAGATCCGGCCTCAATTAACTTTTCATATTCAATCACCTGAGCCCGGATAAACTTTCTCTCAAAATCAGTGTGGATTACTCCGGCAGCTTGGGGAGCCAGAGTTCCTTTCTTAATAGTCCAGGCCCTGACCTCCTTTACCCCGGCAGTTAAAAAGGAAATTAGACCCAAAAGACTGTAAGCTTTTTTAATCAGCCGCTCCAGTCCTGTTTGCTCAACACCCACAGATTTAAGATATTCCAGCCGCTCTGCCTCATCCAGATCTGCTAATTCTTCCTCCAATTTGGCACAGATTGTGAGTGAATTTTCCTGTCCACTGTCCCCTGTAACTCTTCGAGCCTGAGCCTCAGAGCCGAAGGCCTGTAACCTTGCCTCATCCACATTGTAGACATACAAAACCGGCTTGATGGTCAGCAGCGGTAGCGTCTCGAACCATTTTTTGAGGTCTCGGTCTTCCAATTCAAGTTTACTGGTTACCTCTCCTTGCTCAAGATTTCGTTTAATCTCTTCCAAAATCGGTACCATTTTTTCGCTATTGCGTAAATTTGGTACCGGTTTTGCTTCCTTCTTCAAATTATCAATCAGTTTGTCTATTACTTGTAGATCTGCCAACCCTAACTCTGTTTCAACAGTCAATTTATCCGAATCAGGATTTTCAGATCCCTCCCTAATAATACTGGCATCCTCAAAATCCCGCAGCACATGGACAATGGCATCAACTTCACGGATATGGGACAGGAACTGGTTTCCCAACCCTGCTCCGGTAGAAGCCCCCTTAACCAACCCGGCAATATCCACGAATTCAACAACCGCCGGCACAATCGGCGGCGGGTTTTCCTTTGACTCTTCCCTTTGCACTAACTCACTTAGCACTTGTAATCTGCCGTCCGGAACAGCCACCACCCCGACATTTGGTTCAACAGTAGCAAATGGATAATTTGCAGATAATGCAACTCTCTTTTTTAATAACGCATTGAACAGAGTTGATTTCCCAACGTTTGGAAGTCCAACTATTCCTACTTTCAAGCTCATATTTGGAAATTATAGCAGGAAATTAACTATTGTGGTTGAGGTTGTTGTTGCTGATTTTGCTGTTGGTATTGATCTTTATACTGGCCAACATATGGGGCACAAGCTGAATCTTTGGGGTTTGACTTACAGTAAGAGGTACAAGAAGCCTCATCCGTACACCCACCAGGTCCGGAAAATCCGCCATATTGACCGGCATATTGTTTACAGGCTGCATCCCCAGAGTTGGCAGTGCAGTAAGCTTTACATGAGCTTTCTGAATTACACCCGCCAGGCCCGGAAAATCCTCCACCATACTGGCTTGAGTATTTTTGACATTCTTGATCTTGATAGTGATCTTTACAATAGGCAGTACAAGATCCTACATCACTACACCCTCCAGGTCCGGAAAATCCGCCATATTGACCGGCATATTGTTTACATTCCGCATCAGCAGGATTAGCCTGACAATAAGTTTTGCAGGAGGCTTCATCCTCACACCCGCCAGGCCCTTTAAATCCTTGGTATTGACTAGCGTACTTTTGACACTCTGGATCAGACTTACTTTTAGTACAGTAAGATGTGCAGGATGAAATATCACTACAACCGCCGGGTCCTTTAAAATCTACTTTTATATTATGTTCGTTTGCATAACTTAAGCAGACTCTCTGATTATATGGCTGTTGACAAAAAGCGCTACATTCTTGCTCTGATTTACAACCTCCAGGACCGGTTCCGCCATATTTTTTGGCCTGTTCTGCCTCCTCGGTTGTGATAAAACCAACCTTTACAGCATAAACTCCGCACTCGTTAGAGTGGCTAGAATCAGTACAATAAACATTGCACTCCGTGTAATCACGACACTTACCCGGGGTTTCTATTCCCTGTCTAAAACCCTCTGCCACTTTGCGAACTTGTGCCAATTCATTACGTGGTAATAAATCCTTCTTGCCCACATAGTCAAGACATTCGTTGGTATGTTCACTTATGTCACAATAGCGGTCACACTGCTCAAGGCTCCTGCAGCCCCCCGGCCCACCTCCGGAACCAACTGCTTTGGCAAATTTCTGCGCCAGTTCAAGATTGCTGGTAGAAAGCAGGTCATATTTATCGGCAAAATCAATGCATTTGGTAATATTTTCGTCACGGTTGCAAAAATTGCGGCAATCAGAACCCATCTGACAATTACCCAGTTCATCAATAGTGAATGTTAATACATCATCTTTGGTAATTTTGTACTTTTTCACAAATGCCATGCACGCCGGAAGATTACCGTCTTTCTCACAGTAATTTCCGCATTCTGCCACAGTTGCACAGTTATTCAGCTCGCCAACTGGAAATGTAAAGCCATACTGTGTGGGCGTTGCACCAAAAACTGCCGGAGATACCTGGGCCCCTATCAAAAATGATATGAATGTTGCAATAAGAAAAATGAAATTCTTAAGTTTCATAATTTATTGAAATGGATTTTTATATACCCCTTTAAATGGATTCACCTTAGCAAACGGGTTGGTTTCGGGCAATTTATCCCCAAGAGGATTTTGCTGATTATAAATTTGTTCACCTAAGGATGGTGCTTGTGATTTTTTGCCAATACCTGGAATCTTGCCACTGTTTAAAAAGACATATGCCCCACCGCCAAGAATAAGGATTAAGGCAACAATAATTGCTATTTTCCCCATATTTATACTATATTTAAATTTAAACTTTGAGTCAAGTTCTGGTTGGTGTAATATATGCTAAACTTAAAGTATGCTGCCCAAGATTTTAGTAATTGCAGTGCTTATTGTAGTTGCTATTTTGGGCTTTGGATTCTTCTTTCGTAAGCCGGCTGGACCTGCGCCTTGGGAATCGAAGAGTACACCGGATTGTCCAAGCCCTCTCGTTCTACAGACTCCAGTTGATATGAACAAAGTCACTTCCATCCTTTATCCTGGCCAAGTCAGGGGCGGGGATTTTAAACCACACGGAGGATTCCGTTTTGATAACTCTAGAACTGATGAAATCGAGGTTAAAGCTCCAATAGATGCAGAATTTGATAGTGCCAGCAGATATATCGAACAAGGAGAAGTACAATATCTGCTTGATTTTAGAACCTCTTGCGGAATAATGTACCGTTTTGATCACCTATTAACACTTACCCCTAAATTTGCCAAAGTAATAGAAGAGCTGTCGGCGGCCAAAGAACATGATTCAAGAACTTCCAGACTTAGCCAAAAGATAAGTGTTACCAAGGGGGAAATTATTGCTACAGCGGTTGGGTTCAGACAAAACAACAACGTTTTTGTAGATTTTGGGGTATATGATATGAGGGGGAAAATTTTCTCAAGTCCTCGGGAAAATGCCATCTGCTGGTTTGATCTATTACCACCCGAGGACTCATCCAAGGTCAAAAGCCTCCCACCTGCAGATTCAATAAGCGGCTCCCAATCCACCCTCTGCAAACCCTAAATCCCACCACCTCCAAACAATACGGGAAGTTGTTATTTCTTCTATATCCTGCTATAATAGTGGTCTATTTAAAACTTTTTAAGTAGCACATGTCTTTTTATGATAATAAGCCCCTCAAAAACACAAGATGAAAGAAAACTGGCCCTCTTAAAAGCCCAAGCAGCAAAAGATAAACTGTTTAAACTAGTAGTTAAAATAATTAGCTGGGAATCAGGCTCGCTGGATAGTGTTGTTGTTAAATCCTTAAATAAAATTACAGAAGCGGAATGGTTAAATTACAGAAAATACACTATGAATATATCTACTTCCCAAAGCCTGGAAAAAGTGAAGGAAAAATTAACCCAAACTTATAAAAACATTCAGTCCCACGGCGGTTTTACTAAATAGTCCTTCTTTTCACTAATTAAGCGGGACCTTGACAAATTGATTCTTATTAGTTATTATATCCACTCTTGTGCCCCTGAATGAAAAACTGCCTCAAATTTTTATCATTCCTCCTTATTTTTTCTCTTTCCGCACTTAGTTTTGGGACTGCTTTTGCGCAGTCTCCACAAAACTTACCATCATCTTTTGAATATGTCCCGGGTGAATTAATTATTAAGTTCAAAACTGTCAGTCCGGCGGAAGAAGAAGTAGTAAACAAATTCCAACTCCGCTCAGCCAGAAAGATCTTGCGGGAGTTAGACCGTGCTCAAAAACGCCAGGAGAAAATCCAAGCCTTTAAAGACAAAGGCTTGGATAAGCTCTATGTGGCCTCCACCGACGAACAAAAGCTGCCCGAGCTTTTGCAAAAACTAAAAAGCGATCCTGAAATAGAATATGCCGAACCTAATTTCATTCTTCACACCAGCCAACTTCCAAACGATCCCTTGTTCGTTAATTTATGGGGCCTTAATAATACCGGTCAATCCGGTGGAACCACAGATGCAGATATTGATGCTCCCGAGGCCTGGGATACCCCTTACGGCAGTAGCGTTACTACAGGTGTAATTGATACCGGGATCGATTATAACCATGAAGACTTAAGCGCCAATATGTGGAAAAATAGCGCCGAAGCAGTTGGTCAGGCAGGAGTGGATGATGACGGAAACGGTTTTGTAGATGATATTTACGGCTATGATTTTGTCAATAACGACCCTGACCCGATAGATGACCATGGTCACGGAACCCATGTTGCAGGCACAATTGCAGCTGTAGGTAATAACGGGGTAGGAGTCGCCGGGGTAAATTACCCGGGTAAAGTTGCTGCTTTGAAATTTTTAAATGCTTCAGGCGCAGGCACTATAGACGGCGCAATTAGAGCCATCCAATATGCCACTGTGATGAACTTTAAAATCACTAACAATAGCTGGGGCGGAGGCGGGTATTCCCAAGCCCTTTATGATGCCATTTCTGCTGCCAATAATGCCGGTTCCTTGTTTATAGCTGCGGCAGGAAATGCTGCCAATAATAATGATGCAACTTACTTCTATCCTGCTTCATATGACCTGCCAAATATTATCTCGGTAGCAGCCACTGATAAATATGATAATTTAGCCTCATTCTCCAACTACGGTGCCGCCACAGTGGATATAGGCGCTCCGGGAGTCAGTATTTTTTCCACCGTACCAAAAGGCGCCTGTGGTAGTTGCGACCCTAGTGGCTATCGTTTAATGAGCGGTACTTCTATGGCCACCCCCCATGTATCCGGCGCAGCAGCTTATCTTTGGGGGATATCAAACTCTTTGTCTCACCTCCAGATTAAAGACAAACTTCTTACCTCTTCTGATCCGACAGCAGCACTGACAGGAAAAACACTTAGCGGAAAAAGGTTAAATCTAGGCAATACCATGCCGGCACCTACCCCAAGCCCTACTCCCACTCCGACACCTATTCCATCACCGACTCCTACACCAACCCCTGTTCCGGCTCCCTTAAAAGCTGACGCCGGAGCGGATAAAATAGAGTTCTTAAAAACTTCCGTTACTTTCTCTGGCGGAGCTACCGGCGGGCAAGGTCCTTACACCTACAGCTGGAGCTTTGGTGATGGTACTACCGGAGCCGGACAAACAGTCAATAAAACCTATAGCAAAACAGGTACTTTCACAGTGATTTTAACAGTTAAAGACGCAGCAGGCGCCAGCGCTCAAGATACCACAATAGTAAAAGTGATTAAGGATATAGTCAAAATCACCTCAGCTACCTATTCTACTTCCAAAAGGCAATTAATAGTAAAAGCTACCAGTACTTCTTTAGGCAAAGCTACTTTAGCCGTCAAAAATTACGGTACTATGACTTATATACCAAGTTCTTCATCTTATGAACTAGTTAAAGATGGGGTATCTCGAGCTCCAAGTTATGTAATCGTTTCCTCCACCTCCGGCAGTCAAACGTTCCGCACCGTCACCCGCATCTAAGAAAGCTGGTATACTCAAATTATCTATATGAGTTTGGGTCTAATACTATTTTTAGGCTACCTGATAGGCTCTCTTTCCCCCGGTTATTTTTTCGGACAACTTGTCAAACATATTGATATCCGAGAGTTTGGCAATAAAAACACCGGAGCCACTAATACTTATCAAATTGTAGGGCCTGTTTTTGGTATCCTGACAGGCATTTTTGATTTTCTAAAAGCTCCTTTTGTTTATTTTTTGGCAGTTTCCGGCCTCTTTCCTTTTAAACCAGTAACCCCTGATCTGGCTATCCTTGCAGGATTGGCAGTCGTGGTTGGTCAGATCAAACCTTTTTATCTTCAGTTTAAAGGAGGGAAAGGTGTAGCTTCCCTTTGGGGCCTCACTGCAGTGACAATTTTCTATACCAGATCAATTTATGCTTTGGCACTTTTAATATTAACCACCACCTATGCCATCGCTGTTTCCAAAAAATTGGCTTTTGCGCACCCTTTGCGCCAAATTTTAAAGCTGGGTGTGATCGCTCTACCCTTGGGAGCAATCTGGCTGCCCAGAGAATTTGTCATTCCGATTATCGCTGCGCTCTTTTTAGTTTTTGCCGTCTTTGACGCTGTACGTTTCCTTGCGCCAAAGATCAATCAGCGTTATTTGCTCCTGTCAATCTTTGCCAAACAAAAAGAAAGATTTCAACCTTCCGGTGCTACCCTACTCTTTTTGAGTATGCTCCTAACCATTGGGTTGTTTCCCAAAGAAATCGCCGTGCTCTCTTTAACTGCCTTCCTTTTGGGGGATTCTCTTGTTCCCATAGGCCAGCACTTTCTATCCATTCCTTTAATAAAGGAAAAAACGCTCGGCGGAGCAGGAATCTATATTTTTACTTCTGTAACCGCAGGACTATTCCTTAAATCCTTAACTCCACTAGACCTTTCTCTCTCCCTGATTCTTTCCGCTTCTTTACTAACCGCTGTTTTAGATCAGTTTTCTTTTTTGATAGATGATAACTTATTAGTTCCTGTAGGCACTGCCCTCTCGTTAACAGTTTTATCCGTTCAGATGCAGAATTAGTCGGCGTAAATGACGAAGGTAAATAATTTATTCCCCAAACCAAAATCCCTTTCAAAAACTGCTACACGACCCTGTTTTTTAACTAATCTGCCCCACTCTGACGGGTTCTCGAAGTTGCCTTGACCCGATTGCAGTGTTTGGCTGATAGTAGTGATGGCATCAAGATGAGAATAGATTAGCTCCAGTTCATCGTAATCATGTTGATTAGGATGCTGATTGGTCTCCGGATTACTGGTATAATCCATACAGCTGCCTAAATTGCTATTGTTAAAATTCTCATCCTGATGGGTCAGTCCCAAAGTATGACCTACCTCCTGGCACATGACTAGGTTCCGCCAGGCAGTAGTATTGTAAGTTGAAGTGTTGAAATAAGTGTCATTCACTTTGGTCACTCCTTGCACAATATGCAGGCCGCTAGCCCAAATTTGGGCTAAACCCAACCAGCCGTTATTTCCATACTTGGAGTTGCAGACTTCCACCCGGCCCGAGGTTGGCCGGCAATTGCGCGCTTTTGTACCGCCGGCCACAATTGACGTATCCAAAATAGAGGAAGCAGTCCAATCAAAAGAAGTAGTACCGAGAATTGAATCCCAGACACCTGAAACATTATCACCTAATTTCAAATTAAAAGGATTGCTGGTCCTGGCCCAATGGTATCCGCCCCAGGAATGACTAGCTAAGGCTTCGGAAGGATAAAAGACACTTAAAAAAATTGCCGCAACAAATAAAAATAAAGCCGGAATAAGCTTTGAACAGATCTTATGCATTCTTATACATTGTTACAAATTATCCTTTCGGTGTCAACCCCTGTCTTTTGGGTCTTTTGGGGTTGCCTTTGGGCAGATGGAATTGGACTTGCAGCTCCCTTGCCATTTTGGTATGGCCTTATGCATAGCCGGGAAAGAAGTCTATTTTGATCTGGTTACCAGCAATGCCCAGCCCTTTAAGTACCTTCTCAAAAACATCTACCATTGAATGCGGGCCGGAAATATAGAAAATCCTATCATGATAATCTGGGACTTCTTCCGCAATCATCTTCTTATCAATCTGACCAACTTTTCCCTGCCAACTCTTAGGGACATTTTCACTTTCCGTTAAGACATAAACTGTTTTCATCCCCAAACTTTTTTCAGCTTTATCAAATATATCACTGTAAACAAAGTCCGCCTCTTTCTTACTAGCATAAAATAAAACCATATCTCTCTTTTGCTCAGTATCTAACAAATATTTAATCATACTTCGGTAAGGTGTTACCCCGATCCCTCCGGCAATAAAAACCAGTTTTCTGCTTGGATCTCTTGGCAAAGTAAACTCCCCGGAGAGCTGGGATGCAATGATTGAATCTCCAGAACTCATGGAAATTAATGCTTTTTTAAAAGAACTTCCATTCTGGGAAAACCTAACACCGATACGAAGGTTTTCTTCAGTTGGTGATGCAGCGATAGTAAAATACCTCCTCGTCCCTCTCCTGTCAGGGTTTTTGTGGCCCAGGGTCCACTCCATATATTGTCCGGGAAGATATACCAATTTTCTATCCTGATCAAATACAAAATCATAAATATCCGGGGCAATTTGTATTTTCTCTTTTATTTTTAACAATAATTTTTCTTTGGGGCTGAGGAGGTAAGAAAAAATATTTCCGGCCAAAAGCGCCATTTCCGGGGAGAAGGAAAATGTACCAAGACGAACAAACGGAGCAAATAAAAATCCCACTAAACCCCCATAAGTTATCTGTAAAAACTTTCCGGGCGGAGTTGTTTGCGGCTCTGTCAACATCACCAAAGAAAAGAATATTATCGGAGAATCAAGAATAAGATTTTTAATAATTATTAACGGATTATTGCTTGAAAATGCACTGGATCCTAAAATAGCAATTATGCTGACAATGAGGTAGCTCAATACCAAACTAAACCGTCTTATCTTTCTAACTATTAAAAGGCCGCCTACTAAAACAAAGGGTGCCATCCAGGATGTCCCCACCCACCAACTGGCCCCTTCCTTAAAAGCTAAGGCTCCCATGGCTACTGCAAAAGCCGCCGGATTAAAAATATGTTTTTTGTTTACAGCCAAAATATATTTGCTCCCCTGTGATAAAACCGCCACCAGGCCCAGCAGCAATGCATCTTGAAGGTTACGTACCGGAGTCACGATCAGTGCCAAAATCAGGGCTGTAATATAGACCGATTCTAAGTTAGTCTGCACCCTAAAAACTCTGGCAAAAAAGGTATTTGATATCCAGCAGGCTAAAGTTAAGAAAGCAACTGAAAAAATTAAGGCTATCGGGTTAAAGGGCAAAATCCCCAAAGCGCTGAAGGCCACTGCCACCAGTGAAAGAAAGGTCAAAAAATAAAAAATCAAACGGTACATGGTAATACCGTTTAAAAAATCATCCACGAATCCGATCATGACTATGAAGAAAACTACTCTACAACAATTGTCCCGAATTGGCTCGGTTTAAGGTGGTTATGGTATTTGTATGTACCGGGTTTATCAAATGTCATAGATACTGTTCCCCCAACAGGCAAACTTCCTAAGTTGAGCGGCGGATAATCCGTATGAGTAGGATGCGGGCTGGAATTTACGGTAGCATCAATTCCGCTTTGATTAGACAAAATAACCTTTGTACCTGTTTTCACAGTTAACGTTGCCGGTGAAAAACCATCTGCTGTTAGAACAATTGTATCTTGCTGATTTTCTGATGCAGAAGAAGTAGCAGGTGTACTGTTAGCAGGGGCAGTTGAAGGAGGGCCGTAGGTGGATCCACCTTTTCTAGCCAATATAAAATAATAAATCAAGCCATAAACTACCAAACCAATAACTACGTAAATTAATACCCACTGCCAAAGCGGTCTTTTTCCGTAACTACCATCTTGATTATTCATAATAATCCTGTATTCAGGATATTTCTATAACTCCTTAAAGTCAAGTAGTCAAATGACAAATAAGTATATATAATCAAGGGTGTGTTTAAGTTTATCCCAAAAAGCAAATTACTTGTGTTTTTAATTTTACTTTGCACTTTTATTTTTGGTTTTTGGTTAAGGCATGAAAATATTAAAGGGGGTAACATTGTTTTAGATTTCGACCAGTATGAAGACTTATTCTATACATACAAAATTGCCGTTGATCACGAGCTCCCGATTATTGGACGGGCAATTTATGGCGACCCCCGAATCCATCACGGAGTATTCTATTATTACTACAATCTGATTCCCTTTCTTGCCGGCAACGGCAGCCCGCTGGCAAGCGCCTACTGGAATAGCTTCTTCAATGCTGCCACCTTATTTGTAATCTTTGTCCTTTCCTGGTTAATGTTCAAAAAGGTATTACCGGGGATTCTTTCGGCAATTATCATAGCCGCTTCTTTTGAATTTATTAAATTCTCAAACTGGTTAACCATTGATACGGTGACAATTTTTACAGTCCCCCTTTTTTACCTGGGGCTTTGGCTTATTGTTATAAAGAGAGGATGGGGACTAATACTTTCCGCCGTAAGTTTGGGTCTGTCCATACAGGCAGATCTTACTTTTCTATACCTTATTCCGGTATTTATAATTTATTTGCTCATTTTTAAGCCCCAGATTTTAACCTTAAAGTTATCTTTGCTTTCTCTTGCCGCCTTTGCAGCCGCTACCGCAACTATGATTTTGACCGAAATAAAACTAAACTTTGCCGGAGTTAAAACCCTGCTTAATTTTTCTTCAAACTTTGGTGAAACAAAATTGCCTTATGGCCAAAGATTGCAATTGTTTTTACAAGATTTTGGGATAAATTTTTCAAATAATTTATTTCCTACCAGGCCGGACCTTGGCATTTTTATAGCAGCAATCATAATCCTAATTACCCTGTATTTCCTGTTTAGACCTAAACTGGCAAAACAGGAAAAATCTGCAATCTACTTCCTGCTGCTATATCTTTTCTCTCCTGTTGTCACGCTGATTTTGGGGTATCATCAAAAACCCTGGTTTTTAATAGGACTGCCTCCTGCTATAGCGCTTATCTCCGGCTATGCCATATCAAAACTAAAATTTAGGTTTTTAATCCTGTTAGCCATACTGGCAATAGTTTCAAGCAATGCAACCATAATACTGAACAGGCCGTCTAAAGCTTATCAGCTGTTTAATTCCATATATGACTCCACTTCCTATATGAATTATCAATTGCAGGTAGTTGATTATACTTATAAAAGTGCAGCTGGGCTGCCGTTTGCTATTAACGCAGTCACCTATCCGCTTTACTATAACGGCATGTGGGCATATCTTTATAATTGGTACGGTAAAGAAAACTTTGGATATGTACCCGGCTGGCTGGGCGGAGATCAACTCCACCCTTATGACCTGCTTCCTAAAACAACAAACAAGGAAAAATATTTCTATATGTTAATCTCGGAAACCAACCGCATCCCCGAGATTTACAAAAATATAGGCAGAACCTGGGCAAAGGAAAAAGGCGAATTAATTGAAGAAAAAACTATCGGCGGCTTCACGGTCCAAAAATATGCAAAACCACAGGCTATATAACACTTGGAGCAAGGTCCCGGTAAATTATTATCAAAATGGAGTCAAAAATAATTTCTTCCAGTGGCTCTGGCACGATACTAAAATTAAGCTTGCCAAAAAAATTATTAAAGATCTGGAATTTAATAACTGCCTGGATGTCGGCTGTGCCTCGGGTTTTATGGTCTCGGAAATTGCCAAAGCATTCCCCGGCGCTTCCTATTATGGTGTAGACGTCTACGATAAGGCTATCGATTCCGCAAAGAAAACCTATCCCGGGATAGATTTTAAAATTGCATCAGCCGAGAGGATACCTTATAAAAAAACCTTTTTTGACTTAATTCTTTTTTATGAAACAATCGAACATGTTGAAAAACCGGATAAGTGTTTAAAAGAAATTCGTAGAGTGCTTAAGGAAAACGGCACTTTAATTTTGACGATGGATTCCGGAAGCCTACTTTTTCGAATTGTGTGGTTTATTTGGGAAAATACAAAGGGCAGAGTATGGAGAAATGCCCATCTTCATCCTTTCCACCACAACCAATTGGAGGATCTGATAAAAAAATCCGGTTTTATCATTCAAGATAAGATATTTTCATTTTTAGGAATGGAGGTAACTTTTGTTCTCTCTAACAGTTCCAAAAGATCCGGGCCCACTCTTCCTCCCGGCCTAACTCTATAAAGAAAAAACCTATTAACATCCATGCTGAAAGTACCGGGGATGGTAGTTACAGCAGTCCTGAATCCCGCCTTTTTAACTTCATCAATAGCCCCGTTATCAAAAGCTCCATAAGGATAAGCGAAAGAGATAACCTGGATGCCGAAACTCTTCTCAAGGTAGCTCTTGCTCTGCTCTATCTCATACCGGACTTGGTTCAAAGATAGCCCGCGCAAATATGTATGATTCATGGTATGTGCACCTATTTCTACTAACCCGCTTTTGATAATTTCAGAAATCATCCAAGTAGTTAAATTATCCGGCCTGTCTATAAAATTAGGAATGACAAAAACGACTGCTTTTATTTGGTATTTTTTAAGGATCGGGAATACGTCCGTATAAAAATCCCTGTATCCGTCATCAAAAGTTAAAATAACGGATTTTGCAGGCAAAGTCCTTTTGTCATCCAGACCATCAGCCAAATCAGCTAAAGTGATGAAGCTATATCCTGCTTCCTGCAAAGTTTTCACCTCCAAATCAAAAGCATGAGGTTCTAAGTTTAGCGATTTCCTGATTGTATCCTTCGGGTCTTTCACATACTCTACATAGTGATATAAAAGAATTGGTACTCGTAGATACTTTTGCGGTTTTACATTTTTAATTGATTCCTGCACTTCTTTAGGTATTTCGACAACATCCGGAATTGGTTTATTAAAACCTGATCCTTTAACAATTAGGAGCGCCGCACTAAATAACAAAATTACTATAACAAATAAAGATACGCCGGATTGCTTCGATGCACTGCGTTTTTTTCTTTTTTTCCTACGTTCAGGCATACTAAAAATTATATCAGGGTTATGTATGATATATAATTATAGTATATTAATAAAATGAGCAAGACAATCACTTACTCTTCCACCGGTGTTAATTACAATGTCATGGATCCCCTTAAAAAACTAGCCCAACAAATGGGTAAACAAACTTCACAAAACCTGCTTAATTTTGGAGCAAAAGAAGTAGCAGAAAGCCGGGGCGAATCAGCTTTTGTCTGGGAAGAAGAAGATTCATACCGGGCATTTGTTATTGAAGGTTTGGGGACGAAGAATTTAGTGGCTGATGAAATGGAAAAAACCACCGGCCAAAGTTATTATGGCGCCATTGCCCAAGACACCATTGCCATGATAGTAAACGATATCATTACTGTTGGAGCCATGCCACAAGTGATAAATGCTTACTTCGGGTCAGGAGGTCCGGAGTGGTTCACAAACAGTGATCGCTCCAAAGCTTTAGTAGAAGGCTGGACCAAAGCCTGCCAGCTGGCAGGGGCCACCTGGGGCGGCGGTGAAACTCCGGGACTGGCCGGAATCATCAATCCAAACACAATAGACCTGGCTGGTGCTTGTATCGGAATTATCAAACCAAAAGAAAGACTGACTCTCGGAGACAAACTTACGGCAGGCGATGCAATTTTACTAATAGAGAGCAGCGGTGTTCATGCTAATGGATTATCATTGGCCAGGGCTATTGCGGAAAAACTACCGGAAGGCTATACCACTAAATTACCTGACGGAACAATATACGGAGATTTCTTACTTACACCTACCTATATATATGTAAATTTAATCAAAGACTTATTTGAGGCCGGAGTGGAAATACACTACCTGGTCAACATTACCGGCCATGGTTGGAGAAAACTAATGCGGGCAAACAGAGCTTTTACTTACCTCCTTACCCAAATCCCCCCAATTCCCCAAACTTTTAAGTTTATCCAAAATCAATCGGGCAGCAGTGACAAAGATATGTACGGCAACTTTAATATGGGTGCCGGGTTTGCGATATATTTGCCAGTAACCCAAGTAGAAAAAGCCCAAGCCATAGCAGAAAAACATAACTTAAAATCCTGGAATGCCGGAGTAGTTCAGGAAGGACCAAAAGAGGTTATTATTGAACCGATCAAAATCAGTTTTGGGGCAGAAACTTTAGAGGTCCGTTAAAACCCTGAGCGTAGTCGAAGGGCTAGTTTCTTTCTTCGTGAGTTTTGGGGATTAATTTTTCAGAAATTGAATCACCATTGTGAATACAGTTTATAGCTTCTGCCAAAAGGTTAGCCACTGATATTACAATAAACTTTTGGCTCTCCAAAACTTCCTTCCTAAGCGGCACTGTATCTGTGATAAAAATCTTATCTAGGGGTGAGTCGTTAATCCGTTCTATGGCAGGGTCGGAAAAAAGCCCATGAGCAGCAGCAGCAGATACGCTTTTTGCCCCTTTTCCCTTAATCAATTTAGCAGCTTCACAAATCGTTCCGGCCGTATCAATCATATCATCCACAATTAATACGTCTTTGCCCTTAACGTCACCAATCATATCCAAAGCCTTGCTTTCATTCTTTTTCATCACATCCCTTTCCTTAAAAACAATCGCCACTCCATCAGCGTCAAGCAGATCCGCATAAAATGCAGCTTTTAAAACTCCGCCTTTATCAGGCGAGGCAACAATTAAGTTTGATCCGAAATATTTTTTTAGCTGGGGAAGAAAAGAGTAACTGCTGTATAAATTATCCCAAGGGATTTCCACAAATCCGGGCTCTTGCTCCGAGTGGATATCAACCGTCAAAATTCTGTCTGCCCCGGAAAATTCAATTAACCTGGCAACCAAAGACGCTGATATGGGAACTCGCGGTCGATCTTTGCGGTCCTGCCTGGAGTATCCAAAATAAGGAATTATGGCTGTTACTTCTGAGGCGGATGATCTTTTTGCAGCGTCTATTATCAAAAGCAGTTCCATAATGTTTGCATCAACCGGCGGACAAGTGGGTTGGATTATAAAAACATCTCTTTTCCTTAAATTCTCGGGGATAACAATTCTCTTTTCGCCGTCAGCAAAAACGCTCACGGTTTCATCAGCATCTTTTCCCAAAACTTTAGCAATATCTTTGGCAAGTTTTAAATTAGCAGTCCCTGTTAAAAGTACAAAACCATTAGTCGTTGCCATAAAGGTTAAGTTAAATTATTATACCACGAGTTCGATTTGCGTGGGAAAATCCTTCAAGACCTGCACCCATGCACCTTCAAGCTTACCTAAAGTTTCCCGCCATTTAAGAATATCTATATGCGAAGGAACTTGGATAACTTTTTGTTTGTGGCCGGTAATTGTACTCTGCGTAAGAGTTACAACCTTACCGTCATCTGTGATATTTGTAATCAATTCATCAAAAATTATATCCTTCCCATCTTTTAACAATACTTCTTCTGGCAGCTTCTCTTTATGTTTAAGAAAATACTCATAGGTGTATTGAGTTACGTCTTCCAGTCGATAGATTTGCCACACACTCTGGTCTAACCTGACCAGATCTAAAAAGGGATTATTCATCTCAAACCCTCCGCGTGTTAATCCTCCACATCTTATGGCAGTTAAAGCGCCTTCCGGGTTATACCAAAATGTTCCGTATTGTATGGCGCCAACTATCCTTCCATCTTCCGCTTCGGTTGCAGACTCAGCACTGATCACTGCTGGATATGAACCAGCTAATTCTTTAGGTTGGAAACCCATACCAAAAGGTTGAACCCAGTAGTTATGATCATAGTAGAAAGAAAATCCTGGATCTAAACATATAATGCGGTTATCAACCCACCTTAAAACAGAAGAATTTCCTTCTCTCGCTAATCTGACATCGCCCCAATTGTTTTTACTGAACCACACTCGCTCACCAGAAAAATTATCAAAACTATGTTGATTAGTAACGGATTGAAAGGTCAAATCCTTTGTTGAAAAATTGATTCTCTCAACCATACAGCAAATAATACTATACCTTATAGTTATCGTCAAATATCAATCATTCGGTTTGATTATTCTGGTAACACAACTTTACTCGTTTAGGCCGATCGGCCTATTTGTCTAAAGTGAGAGATCCTAAGCTACATCAGCACCGACTACCACCCTTACCCAATCAGATAAACCAACCTCTTTAATAAAATTTCGCAATGGACTTGTTACATCCTTTTTACCTGCCCAAACACTTTTCTGCCAAGGCTCAAATTCCCACTCCCTAAGTTTACTCCGCAAGATTTTTCTTAATTTCCGGTGCTTTTCCGGAACATCGAAAATAACAATTCTCCACTTCCTATCCCATTTCTCTTCTGCTAAGAGCTTTTTTACTATTGCCTCTTCCCTACCTTTATCTGTTAATTTCAACATAATTTTTCTGCCGTCTTTTTCGGTTTCAATAAAGCCTTTCTCACGCAAATCCCTAACTGCCTGATAAAGAGCGCCGTAATTTATATCTCTTGGGTCTCGCCCGGGATAAACATACCAGTGGGAATTGTAGGCAAAATCAATTAGCAAAACGCCACTCTGAATCGATTTCTCCAAACCAAGAAGCAAAAAATAACTTAATGAATTTTTCTTTATCATCGGTATATTTTCAGACTATACTTATTGGGGCCGATCGTCAAGTTTGACTAGAGTTGAATTCCAAATATGCTAAAATATAAGCATGATGCCGGGAACAATCGTTTATCAGGATAAACCTAAATCAGGAGAGGTTCTTTATAATTCTTTGATTAACGTTTTTTGAAAGTTCAGGGACAAATTTTTTGCCAGTGATTTTTTCATAAATTCCCATATACAGCCTGCTCAATTTGGCAATAAAACTTGGGGGCATTTTGGGAATTTTACCCTTACCGGTAAAACCTCTCTCCTTAAACCAAATCCGGAGTGGTTCTTTATCATAGCTTTCCGGCTCTACGCCTTTTTTAAATCTTTCTGGATAAGTTTTTTTTATCCAGTATCTTGAAGAGTCAGGGGTATGGATCTCATCAACCAATATAAGCTTCCCCTGTTTATCCAATCCAAATTCATATTTTGTATCCACCAAAATTATCCCTGCCTTATCACAAATTTCCTGTCCTCGCTCAAAAAGATCCAGAGCAGTTTTTTTCATCTGTTTCCATATCGCCGGGGATACAATCTTTCTCTGGATAATTTCTTTTTCAGTTAACCTTTCATCGTGGCCGGCTTCTGCTTTGGTAGTAGGAGTAATCACCGGCTCAGAAAGTTTCTGGTTTTTTTGCAAACCTTCTGGAAATTTAACACCATAAATTACCCTGTCCCCTTTTTCATATGAACCCCAAATGGAAGTATCAGTCACTCCGGTGATATAACCCCGGACCACCATTTCAATCGGAATAACCTGACAGTTTTTTACCACCATCACATTAGGATCCGGAACAGAAAGCAAGTGATTCTGAATAATATCAGCAGTTTTTTGAAACCAAAATTCAGAAAGTTTAGTAAGGACTTGTCCTTTGAATGGAATGAAACCCAGGACACGGTCAAATGCAGATTGCCGGTCAGTTGTGACAATAATTCTTTTGTCGTTAAGTACATAACTATCACGGACTTTGCCTTGATATTTTTTACCCAACTTAGGGAGGTTTACGGATTTAAGAGAAAAGGGAATATTCCCAATAATAGTTTTCCTGTCAATCATGCTCTCGTTATTCTTCTTAACTTTTCTGACTTCTTCCAAATATCATTTGCCAATTTTTTTTTATAGTCCATCAATCTCTGCTCTAACTGTTTATCAGAGATTGCCAAAATTTGCACTGCTAGCAGTCCGGCATTTTTTGCCCCGTTGATGGCCACTGTTGCTACCGGCACTCCCGGTGGCATTTGTATGGTTGACAGAAATGCATCCATCCCCTTTAATATCCCGCTTTGTAGTGGTACTCCAATCACCGGTAACGGAAAATCTGCTGCTACCGCCCCTGCTAGATGAGCAGCCATCCCCGCTCCGGCAATTATCACCTTTACCCCATCCCTCTTGGCCTTTTCCACTAATTCTTTAGTTCTCTCGGGAGATCTGTGTGCCGAAGAAATAGTCATTTCATACTCTACACCAAATTCTTCCAGCACCTCTGCAGCCTCTTTCATAACAGATAAATCAGAATCAGAACCTGTAATAATCAGGACTTTCATGAAAATTCCTCCATAAAAACGGCGAAGTCACAAAGTAACAAAAAATGTTGAGGATTTTGTGTTGAATGTCTCAACGATACGTGATTATTGGTATCCACAAAATACTCACAAGTGAGTAAGTCTCTACCGTACGAGCGATTTTTTGTACTGTGGTGATAAGCCGTTTTTTCCATATTTATGTCAATCTATCAATTTGATCCGCCAAAGTCAAAGCTTTTTCTTTTGCATTACCAACATGATTTTTTGCATCCAGAACTTCTATTATTTCTATTGGTTTTAAGTACTGTTTAATAGTGGAATTTTCTTCTAATAAATCCTGTATTGGATTTGGATTCCCTTCTTGGATAGACTTCCACGCTCTCATGGCAATTTCTCTGAGCGCCTCATGCATTTTTTGTCTGTCTGCCCCCTGTTTTACTGCTTCCAGAATAATTCCTTCTGTTGCAGAAAAAGGCCAATATTTTTCCAAATTTCTCATTATTTGTTTGTCATTTACAATTAATCCTTCAACAATATTTGCGGTAGAATTTAGCATTTCATCAATTGCCAAAAACATTTCCGGAATTACTACTCTTCTGTTAGCCGAATCATCCAGAGTCCGCTCAAGTAACATCATGGAAGCATTATCCCAGGCAGTCTTTGATAAATTCACCACCAGCCTGGACAAAGAACAAATTTGTTCTGCTTTAATAGGATTTTTCTTAAAAGGCATTGCGGATGAACCAACCTGCAAAACTCCAAACGGCTCCTGCCATTCACCAAACCCGGGTGACTGCATAATCCTTAAATCAAAGGCAAATTTATTCAAGGACTGTGCAACTCCCGCGAGTAAGCTGGCTACCCAAAATTCTATCTTTCTGGACGCAGTTTGATTGGTAATTTCAAATGCTTCTACCCCTAACTCCCTTAAAATCCTAACTTCCATCTCTTCTGCTTTTTTCCTATCCAACAATTTAACATAACTGGCTGATGTTCCGACTGCGCCCTTTAAACCTTTACTCTTTAAATTCTTCTTAACAAATCTTAAAAGTTCCAGATCCATTAAAAGATCCTGGGCGTAGAAAGCAAATCTATATCCTAAGGTTGTTGGTTCTGCCGGCTGCAGATGGGTATACCCCATACAGGGAAAGTTAGCATATTTTTTTACTTTCGAAGAAAGCGCGAGTAGCAAAGCTACGAGTCTTTTTTCAACTATATCCAAGGCTTCCCTAATCCTAATAGTTTCAGCATTATCGGAAATATCCATGGAAGTGGCACCGAGGTGTATTTTGCCGCCGCCGATTTTGGCTTTCTCAGCAAATTCTTTTATTGCCGCTACGGTGTCATGCCAGGTATCTTTTTCAATTTCCCAAATCCGTTCGATATCTATGTTGTCTTGATTTTTTTCCAGGTCTGCCAGTTCTTCTTTTGATACCAAACCTTCTTTTGCTTGTGCTTTTGCAAGAGCTACCCAAATCTTTCTCCAAAGTTTATATTTCTTCTCTTCTGAGAATATCTCTCTCATTTTTTCTGATCCATATCTCCAAGAAAATGGTGATTGGTAACTATCATAACTTTGCACTTTGCACTTTGCACTTTGCACTTTCATTAGTGTCTGAATGCCCTCCTTCCGGTAAATACCATCGGGATACCTGCCTTATCTGCGGCCGTCACAGATGCCTGATCATTAACAGAACCCCCTTGCTCCAGAATGGCTCCGATTCCGTATTTTGCTGCCATTTCCACTGAATCTTCAAACGGAAAAAAGCTGTCACTTATTAGGATACCACCTTTTGCTAATTTTCCTGCTTGCTCCAGGGCAATCTTGGTAGCACCTACGCGTGAAGTTTGTCCGGAACCAATCCCGCGGGTCATCGGAATATCTTTATCAATTACTATCACGGCATTAGACCTGACAGCTTTCACTGCTTTAAAACCAAATTTCATTTGCTCAAGTTGTTTCTCTGTCGGTTTATTTCTAGTTACAACTTTCCAGGCCTTAAAACTTTTGTCAACATCATCATCAAAATCCTGAAGTAATACTGCTCCGGCAAAATATTTTAAGTCCCATCTTTCAGTTCTTTCCCTTGGAATTTCACCAAATGTATAAACTCCCATACTCTTTCTGACTTTTTTCAGTAATTCCAAAGCATCAGGCGAAATTGATGGAACTGCCACAATATCAGTATTTCCTTCTCTTTCATTTTTAAACGTGGCAATATTCTTTGCAGCCTCTAAATCCATGGGCTTATTTAATACCACTACCCCTCCAAATGCGGAAACAGGGTCTGCTTCGGTTGCCCGGTACAGAGCCTCGAAAGCATCTTTGCCGGTAGCTATTCCGCAAGGGCTTAAATGTTTTATAACTGCGGCTGCCGGTTCCTTAAATTGTCTGACAGTTTCCAGTCCTGCTTGAATATCACCAATGTTGGTGCCGGAAAGTTCCCTTCCCCAAAGGTGTTTTAATTTTGCAAAAGGAGAATTGGTTTTTGGCATAAGATAGAGGGCTCCTTCTTGATGGGGATTTTCCCCATAGCGGAGAACATTAGTTTTTCTAAGAGGTATAGTGAGTTCTTTGGGAAACCTCTCGCTACTGAAAAAGTTACCGATTTGAGAATCGTAAAAAGATAGATGATAAAAAGCTTTAGCAGCCAATTCTTTCCTTAATTTTTCTGTAACTTTCCCCTTTTCTAAAGCATCTGCCACCATACCATAATCAGCAGGACTAACCACCACCAAAACATTTACATGATTTTTAGCTGCAGCCCTAATCATGGTTGGCCCTCCGACATCGATTGTTTCAATGCCAGGCTTTTCTTCAAACGGATAAAGGTTGCATATCACAATGTTTATTTGCGGTACCCCCAATTTTTGGGCCTCTTCTACATGCTTAGGATTTCTCCGGTCAAACAAAATTCCCGACTCAATTTGAAAACTAATAGTTTTCATCCGGCCGTCAAAGGAGTCTCTGGGGTTACCGGTTATCTCATCAATTGGGGTAACATCAATACCGTTCTTTTTTAACTGTTCATAAGTACCGCCAGTGGAGATAATTTTGTATCCCAACTTCTCTAATACCTTTGCAAAGTCAGATATACCTTCCTTATTATATACCGAGAGTAAGGCATATTTTTCCATATTAAGTTAATATCCTTTCCAGCTGACCTCTTTCAATCGCTTCCTTAATCTCCATGGCTACTCTTTTTCCCATAGAAATATTTTGTCCATATAAATATCCACTGTAAGGTGTGGCCAATATCCCGGGAGATCCCGGCATTCTCGGGGAAACATCAAAAACAATAATCTCTTTTTTGGGCGGGCCGGCGGTTATAACTGTTTGTAAACCAAACGGCCCAATGACTCCTGGTTTAAACAACTTCTGAGTAGCTTCAACAAATCTTTCCCCTATGGCAAATGCATCCTCAAGCATAGACTCCAAAACTGTAACGGCAATATGACCTGCTTCCTCATATTTGATCTGCGTTCTTGCCATAATAGATTGCTGGTAAGGAGCGGGAGTTTTAATAAGCCCTTCAATATTTGTTTGCCTTCTAGTATCTGTTCCAATTAATTCTAACCTATTATTAATAGGGTCATAAAAGAAATTAAAATTAACTTGCACCCCAAAAATAAACTCCTCAATGACAGCTTTTTCTAATTGTTGTTTTGTAATTCTATTAGCTGAAATTGCATTTGATGCATGCATAACAAAGTCCTCATAATTTTCGGCCAAGAAAAATGCCCTTTCAAAACCGCGTTCTTTTTCCAACACTTTAACGATACAAAGTCTATCTATTTCCTTGGGATCCTTATACTGCTTTGGGTAACGAATCTTGGCAGCGTCGAGCAGATCATACTGGTTTGGTTTCACTCCCCGCTCTTCCGCTTTAAGCAAAAACCTGTTGCCGAACATCGGCACCTTAAACTTTTTCTCAATCGCATTATAGTCATTTATGTAAACTTCAAAAGATCTGTGTGGAATAAAAATACAATTTCTCTTAAGAAGTTCTTGCTGGACTTTCTCGCTTAATATATCCTTGAATTCATCCAACACAATCACTTCATCTACACAACCCAGTTCCCCTTCAGATGCAAAATAATCTTTGTATGTTTTTTCTCTACCCTTCTTACAAATAACTAGTGTCTTAAATCCTAAATCCTTAGCCCCACGGCATACATCTAAAGCAGAATGAGAACCTAAAACAGCAATGGTATATTGTTTATTTTTCAATCCAGCACCTCCTTAAGCTTCTTTGCGTTTATTGCATTCTTTATCTCCCTGGCAATACGTCTTCCTGTTGACATTGGTTCATCATAATTTAAGTAAGTATAAGGAGATCCATTTATAAAACAATTTGTCCCGGCTACAATTCTGGCCGAGATTTCTATCACATAAATTTCCTCAGATGAGGTAATAATTGTCTCCAAACAAAACGGACCAAAAAGCCCTTTGCTTGGTATAAGTTTTTGAGAAGCTTTTACCACCCTCTCTGCCATTGCTACTGCTTCCGCCATCATAGACTCCCTAACAGCCAATGGAATGTTTGCCACCACCTCAAATGACGGTTCAATATTTAATCCTTTTTGATTTTTAGCCGGAATTCGGCCTAATGAGTCAACATTTGTTTCATAACGTTTATCAACACTCATTAATTCTACTTTTTTGGTCAAAGGCGAATAGAAAAAGTGGAAATAGAGCGGCACCCCAATAACATATTCTTGAACCATAAATCGTTCTTCATTGTAACCTTTTAACTTTTCGTCGAATTCTTTTTGGTTTCTGGCAGTAAAATAACCTTTGCCACCGGAAGCCCCATATGATTTAACAATTACCGGTCGGTCTATTTTGTCTCCCCTTTTAAACCGGTGTGGAACTTTTACTCTAGCCTCTTCCATCCAGTTTCTTTGCATTTTGCGGTTTTCTTCCCAATCCAAAACCTTCTTATTGCCAAAATATGCCACTTTCATATTTTTATTTTGTTCCATCCCAAGGTATGCCACAAACGAGCCGTGTGGAATTATAATGGCATTTCTTTTAAGTAACTCTTTTTCTAATCTGGGGAAATTTTTCCAGGAGTCTATTTCTAAAATCTCATCAATAAAATTATTGTAGGAGTTATAAAGTGTTAATCTATCCGGAGTAGCTACTACGCCAGTTTTAAAGCCTTCATCTTTTGCCCCTTTGAGGATTTGCAGGGCGGAGTGAGAACCTAAAGTAACAATTGTGTATTTTATAATTCCCATAATTTATTATACATAATAGACTACCAAATGTCAAAAACTTATGCTACACTTTGTCCATGCCAAGCAACGTATCTGTGATAGTCGGTACACAATGGGGTGATGAAGGCAAAGGTAAAATTGTCGATCTGCTGGCGGAAAGCAAAGATTATGTTGTCCGATTCCAAGGCGGCAATAATGCCGGCCATACCATTGTGGTAAATGGTAAAAAATACCCACTTCACTTAATCCCCTCCGGAGTCCTCAACCCTAAGGCAAATTGCGTAATCGCCAATGGGGTAATCATTGATTTAGAAGTTCTAGTCTCTGAAATAGAGATGTTTACTAAGGACGGCGTTAAGTTAGCCGGAAGACTATTTATCTCGGATAGATGCCATCTCATTTTGCCTTACCATAAAGCTTTAGATTTGGCATACGAGAAT
Organism: Candidatus Daviesbacteria bacterium; assembly: GCA_016184225.1. Lineage (GTDB taxonomy): Bacteria > Patescibacteriota > Microgenomatia > Daviesbacterales > UBA10151 > UBA10151. The sequence continues at coordinate 85,336 of JACPDA010000005.1, read as the reverse complement.
GCCAGAGGCAAAGGTAAATTGGGAACAACAGGACGAGGCATTGGGCCGGCTTATTCTGATAAAGCCAGTTACAATGGGATAAGAATTTATGAATTAAAAAATTGGGATTTGTTTGTAGAAAAATTTAAATTCCAAACCAAAATAAAAAATGAAATTCTCAAGACTTTTAAAGTTACCCCAATCAACATCAATAAAGAATTAGAAAAAATTTCGGAACTTAGGAAAATAGTCCTCCCATTTGTTACGGATACTTTTCAGCTTTTGCAAAAAGCCGTAGCCCAGAAAAAAAATATTCTTATGGAGGGGGCTCAAGCAGTTATGCTGGATCTGGACTTTTCCCCTTACCCTTATTCAACCGGTTCTAACACCATCCCCGGTATGGTAAATACCGGTGCCGGCATACCGATTCAAAAAATTGGCGATATCTTAGGAGTAGTTAAAGCTTACACTTCCCGGGTTGGCAGCGGACCTTTCCCCACTGAGTTAACTGATAAACTAGGTGCGGAACTTCAGCAAAAAGGGGCAGAGTTTGGTACTACCACCGGTAGGACAAGACGGGTTGGTTGGTTGGACTTAGAAGCAGTTAAGTTTGCTTGTGAAGTTTCCGGGGTCACAGAAATTGCTATAACCAAAATCGATATTCTATCAGGACTTAAGAAAATTAAGATTTGTGTAGGATACGAACTTCCTCCTTCCGTCATTGCGAGGAGTCCTGAGCGAAGTCGAAGGATGACGAAGCAACCTAATAAAATCCCTTACAGCAGTTGCGGATATGTAGAATTGGAAAAACTAACTCCCATTTACAAGGAATTTTCCGGATGGAAGGAAGACATTATGAAAGTTAAAAACTTCAAAGACCTGCCAAAAAACTGCCAGGATTATATAAAGTTTATAGAAAAGTTTCTAGGGATCCCAATTAAACTCATCTCCACCGGCCCCAAAAGAGAAGAATATATATCTATATAAAATTTAAGGCTTGTTAGAAACACCTAATCTCAGAATTATGGCTCTGCTAGTATCTAAAATTAACTGTTCTGCTAACTGGAGTTGAACTGGCAATAAATTAGCCTTCATAACCATTTCATTAACTTGATCTCCTACACTCAGTAAACTACAAGTCTGTCGTGGTTTCCTTTGTATTTCTATCAATCTGGGGTGTATTGGTGTTTTTGATAATTCACCCCCAAGAATACCTACCTTGTCTGCAATTTTGGATAAAAGCTCTTTTCCTGCTCTAGCTCTATTTGTTTCTATCTTAGAGAGAGAAGCAGAGACTATTCCGACTTCTTCTGCAAATTCTTTAAGTGATTTATCTACACCATGACGTAATTCTCTTATCATAGTACCTTGATAAGGTTTACCTTCATGTGTACGTTCCCCTTTATTTTCAGATCTTCCCATAATTTTATTAAAATAATCCGATAGTATACAATATAAAGGCTTCTATTGCAAATTTGCTTTTACTGAAGAATTTAATTGTAACGACTTTGTAGTGATTATTCGAAAAATCGCAATGAAATGTCAAGATAAAAATTAATTAATATTGAAAATTCTCTACTCCCATTCCATAGTGGCTGGGGGTTTATTGGTAATGTCATAAACTACGCGGTTCACTTCGGGAACCTCATTGACAATCCTGGTGGAAATTTTATCAAGTAAATCATAAGGCAGTTTGGCAAAGCTGGCACTCATGGCATCGGTTGCTTCAATTGCCCGGATGGCAATTGTTTCACCGTAAAACCTCTGGTCTCCCCGGACGCCGGTAGTTTTAATGCCGGTAAAAACTGCAAAATATTGCCAAAGTTTTTTACCTAACCCGGCTTTTTCTATTTCCTCTAGTACAATTTTATCTGCTTTCCTTAAAATCTCTAACTTTTCTTCTGTCACCTCACCAATAATTCTTACTGCAAGGGCCGGACCGGGAAAAGGTTGCCTTTCTATAATCTCATCAGGGAGTCCTAAAATCCTACCAATTTTTCTTACTTCATCTTTATAAAAATTTCTTAAAGGTTCAATTAAAATTAAATTCATCTCTTCCGGCAAACCTCCAACATTGTGGTGTGATTTTATTTTTTGCGAGTGCTTGCTGCCGGCGGACTCTATCACATCCGGATAAATAGTTCCCTGGACCAAAAACTTGGCATAAATTTTTTTTGCCACATTATCAAAAACTTCTATAAAAGTTTTGCCAATAGCTTTTCTTTTTTGCTCCGGATCCACAACTTTCTTTAATGCTTTGAGAAATTCTTTTTTTGCATCAACTATATCAACATTCATTTTGTAATGCTGTTGGAAAACACTCCTCAGAGTTTCCGTCTCGCCTTCCCTCATTAATCCGGAGTCAACATAAACAGATGTTAAATTTTTACCGATGGCTTTGTGCACCAAAAGCGCTACCACAGAAGAATCAACTCCTCCGGACAAAGCGCAAATCGCTTTTTCCTCTCCCAGCGAATCCCTGATATTTTTAATAAGATTTTCTACAAACTCGCCGTCAATTTCTTGTTTCTTTATTTTTATTCCACAAATTTCTAAAAAGTTTTTAAGGATTTGTTCCCCAAATTCGGTATGGACCACTTCAGGATGAAACTGAATTCCATAAAATTTTCTTTTTTCATTAGCAATAATAGCGTGTGGTATTGTCTCCGTTGTGCCATATGTCACAAACCCTTCCGGTATCTTAATTACCTGATCCCCGTGACTCATCCAAGCGGTAAACTCATCCGGTATCCCTTCCAAAAACTGTGGCCTAAGACCGCTAGGTCGCAAGCTCCGCTTATCGCCTGTTGCCTGTTGCCTAACTACCGCCGGTCCATACTCTCTTTTTCTACCAGCCACTACTTCTCCTCCTAATAAATGACACATTAATTGTTGTCCGTAACAAATCCCTAAAACCGGAATACCTAACTCAAAAATCTCCGGGTTAACTGTCGGGGACTGTTTTTCAAAAACCGCTGCCGGCCCTCCGGATAAAATTATTCCCTGTATTTCCTCTGCTCTAATTTTTTGTACGGCAACTTCGGGAGTTGCAATCTCAACCTCTGACCCCAGTTCTCTAACCCTTCTTGCTATTAAATGTGTTGTCTGTGATCCGAAATCAATTAATAAAATCATTTTTTATTCTCCTTCGCAAATTTCACTATATTTTCAAAAATTGGTAAGCCGTCAACTTTCACTGTACCACGTCTCCAGTTTGGGTGTTGCTCTGCTCTAATAAAACACTCCGGATGCGGCATCATCCCTAAAATTCTTCCCGTCTCATCTGTTATCCCGACTATGGCATTTAAGGAACCGTTCGGATTATCCGGATACTTTTGTGTCGGGCTGCCATTATCATCTACATACCTAAAGGCTACCAGATTTTTATTTTCTATTTCTTTTAAAGTTTTCTGATCGGTAAGGAATTTTCCTTCTCCATGCGCTATGGGAAGCCACATTATTCCATCTATTCCCTGAAGGAATTTGCTGTTGTTTTTACCGTTAACTTTTAACTTAATCCACCGGCATTCAAAATGTCCTGAATCATTGTTAGTTAAAGTCACATCCATTTCCCCGATTTTTCTAAACGGCAAAAGTCCGGTTCTGACTAAAACCTGAAACCCGTTGCACACTCCAATTATTGCCGTATCTTTTCTGTCAATAAACTTTCTCATTTCCTGACCTAAAAAAGAGGTAAGTTCTATTGCCAGGATTTTTCCGGAAACAATATCATCCCCATAGGCAAATCCACCGGGCAAAGCAAGGATTTGATAATCACTCATTTTTTCAGATCCGTTTCTAAGTTCATTTACATGCACTATTTTGGGATTCCCCCCGGCAACATTGAAAGCATATGACATCTCGTAATCCCGATTTGTCCCATCTGCTTTTAAAACTAATACTTTGGGCTTCATGGGAATAACCTCCTCATTGGTTCCTGCCAAACTTTCTTCAAATCATTTACATCCACAACAAATAATTTCTTTTTATCGCGAAGCGGCAAGCTTGTCTTATTTCCATATATTTCCATTTTATTTCCTTCTTTTGTTTTACCTAAAATCCTAAATGGCACATTCTTAAAAAGTTGTTTTGCCATACTTTCATTTTCCACCTCCACAATAAAACACCCTGCTGTTTCATTAAACAAGAATTCCACCTCCGAGGAGCCCATTCGGTCACCTCGGAGGTGTGACGAAGTTACTCCTCCGAGGTGAATGGTCGCTCCCATTCCTCCGCCTACACACATTTCAAAAATAGCCCCAATTACGCCACCTTCCGAAACATCATGGGAAGATAGAATCTTACCAGTCTGTATCCCTTTGCAAATTGCATCAAAAGTCTTTGGCAAAATCTTCAAATCAACTTTTGGCCCTTCGACTTGCTCCGCTCGCTCAGGGTAAAGTACTTGATAATAAACAGAGCCTCCAAGATTCTTATCCATTTTACCTACTAAAACAATTGTTGAACCACTGCGTTTAAAATCTGCAGTAACAGTTTTTCCGGCATCAGGAATTTTTCCCAAAACGGAGATACAAAGTACAGGTGGGATTTTAATTACTTTTCCATCTTTGCTTCTGTAAGACGAGGACAAACTGTCTTTCCCAGAAATTACAGGAATCTTGAAAGTTTTCATAAAATCTACAACCGCATCAACCGACCTATCTAAAGACCAAAGAGACTGCTCATCCGGAAATGGCCAAATATAATTATTAATTAAGCAAGCTTCTTTGTAATTCCCTCCGACTGCTACAAAATTGGAGAGTGCTTCTGTTGCCGCCCAGATGCTCCCCCAATACGGATCTATATTATTTAAGACAGGATTTAATCCATGGGAAATTACCATGCCATACTTCTTATCAAGAAAAGGGCGGAGAACCGGTGAATCATTTGGCCCATCTAAATTAGTTCCCGAATAAGACTGCAGATCATTTGTCCCTTGAACTGAATGATCATACAATCTAACAATTGGTTCTTTGGAATTAACATTTCCATGAGCTAGCACTTTTTCTAAAACCTTTATCCATTCTCTTTCAGTCTTAGGCTGTTCCACTCTGTCATCCTGGCTTGTCCAGGATCCTTTTTTGATTCTGGAGTCGCTTTGCTCCCCAGAATGACGATTTGATTTTTTTGCTATTAGAATCCTTTTTGGTAACCCATGATGAAGAAATTGCATGTCTAAATCACCAGCTACTTTACCTTCAAAAGTCACATTCAATTTCTTACTTCCATCAAACTTTCCCAAAACTGCAAATTCCACATTGTACTTTTTACAAATATCCTCAAATTTCTTCAGGTTTATTTTTTCTAAAACCACAATCATCCGCTCTTGTGACTCTGACATCCAAATTTCCCAAGGAGCTAAACCCTGATATTTTAAAGGAGCATTTTTAAGGTCAATCAAGACCCCCAACTCCTCACCTATTTCCCCAATTGCTGAGGAAAATCCTCCTCCGCCGCAATCCTGCACCAACCTTATTAAATCCTGATCACGCGCCTCCAATAGCGCATCAAACATCCTTTTTTCTTCAATAGCATTGCCAATTTGGACTGCGGAAGAATGCACTTCAATTGTTTTCTCAGTCATTTCTCCGGAAGAAAATGTAGCCCCATGAATTCCATCCCTACCTGTTCTGCCGCCGATTGTAATTATCAGATCTTCCACTTTTGGCTTTTCCTTTTTGGCATATTTTTTGGGAACAATTCCAAAGGCCCCTACAATCACCGAAGGCTTGGCCCGGAAATCTTTGTGAAAATGAACTGAGCCATTATTAGTGGGAATTCCCATCCTATTACCATAATCCCTGACACCGGCCACAACCCTTTTTAGTAAATATTCAGGCGGCAAACACCCCATGGGCAATTCATTAGCTGATAAATCCAATGGAGCAAAACAAAAGACATCTGTTGAGGCAATGTTTTTTGCGCCTTTACCAGTAGCAGCAATATCCCGGAATACTCCGCCTGAACCAGTCATGGCCCCGCCGTAAGGTTCGATTGCTGAAGGGGCATTATGAGTTTCTACTTTACCGCAAATCCCAAAACCGTCGTAAAAATCCATCACACCGGAATTATCAACAAAGGCAGAAACAATATTTTTATCATGTTTTAAGGCTTCCTTTTTCAGCCGAGTCATCAGGGGTTCTTTTTCCTTACCGTCTATTATTAAATCCGCTTTAAAAGTTTTATGGCCGGAATGCTCACTCCAAGTTTGGGCTAAAGTCTCAAGCTCCAAATCTGACGGATCTCTTTTTATTTTTTGGAAATACTTCTGGACTTTTTTCATCTCTTCCAAATTAAGGAAAAGCGTATCTTTGGATAAATCCAACAACTGCTGGTCAGTCAAATTTCTTATAGAAATAATTTGTGTCTTTCCGGGTTTAGCTTTTAAAATCAGAGTTTTTGGTTCTTCTGTAATTATGTGTTCTGTTAAAGGATTAAAGGAAACTTTTTGACTGAGGTATTCAATGGAACTGTCGCAGGAAATAAGTTTAATCCCCAAATCAGATGCAGCTTTGGTTATCGATACCACCTCCGGATTCATCACACCAGGTTTATAGGCGATTTCAATAACTTTGCCGCGGGCAATAGGCTGATTTATTGTGTATTTTTGATTAATTCGCTCTGACAATAATTTTTCAGCCAGAATTTTAGCATCTTTTACTGATATCCCTTCCAACCGGTAAACTTTAATATTGGGTTGTCCAATTGTTTGCACTCTTATCTTCTGTATCATCTTTTTATCCTTTCTAGGTCACGCCAGCCAATGTCTGTTCTGTAATGCAAGTTATTTCCTTCAATGCTAATCAGCCTCATTGCCTTGTAAGCTCTTTCTCTTGCCTCTATAACATTTTTCCCTTCGCCAACTATATACAAAACTCTTCCGCCATTAACTGTATAACCTGAATCCACTTTTTTAATACCTGATCCATAAATTTTTACTCCGGTCTCCTTTACCTTATCAATCCCTAAAACTTTTTTACCCCTCACTGATTTATAATCTACCGGATAACCTTTTGCTGTTGCTGCAATCACCACTCTTACTTTTTTATCAATTCTTATTTTTAATTTCTTTAATCCGCCCAGATTAATTGTGTTTGCTAAATCAAAAAGATTATTTTGTATTGAAGGTAGTACCGCCTCTGCCTCAGGATCTCCCCATCTGGCATTGAATTCTATAATAAACACCTTTCCTTCAACCACAATCCCTCCCAAATACAAAACTCCTTTATATGGCCGTCCCTCTTCTTTTAACCCATCTATTACTTTTATGAAAATGTTTTCTGTTTGTTTTCTGATATTTTTGTCAATTATTAAAGGATTGGAAACACAACCCATCCCTCCTGTATTTTCTCCCTGGTCCCCATCATTTACTCTTTTATGGTCCTGTGCAAAACCGACCATTTTAAATTCTTTTCCATCACTTAGGGCAAATGCGGAAAATTCCTCCCCGATCAACCACTCTTCTAAAAGATAAGTTTCTCCGGACTTTCCAAACTTTTGCATTTGTTCAATAGCTGTAATGGCTTCATTAATAGTTGATGCCGGTATCGCCCCTTTTCCTTCTGCTAACCCAGATGCTTTGACAAACCATTTTGAATCAGGATATTTTTTGACAAAATCTATTCCTTCTTTTGTTGAATTAAAAGCGTGAAACTTCGGAGTTGGAATTTGATATTTAACCATGAATTTCCTGGCCCAGGCCTTATCCCATTCAATCTGTCCTGCTTTTCTTGTAGGACCGAATACATTAATACCAATTTCCGCCAATCGATCTACCAACCCAGCTTCTACTGCATTATCTTGAGCTACATCTACCAAATCTACTTTCTCTTTTTGACAAATTTTTAGAATTTCAGGAATACTGGTGGTTTTAAGATTTTGGTATGTGATAACCGGCTTTTTAGTATTTACTTGCATCAAATCATTACCTGGTACAACCAGTATTCTAGATACCTTTTTAGACTGAGCATATTTATCAACTAACGCCGCCCCTCTGCCTCCACCGTCAATGACCATAACTGTTTTGGAAAGCACTAACTTAGCTAAAACATCCACATATAATTTATTTTCCTTTACCTTTAATCTTTTATATAAAGATTCAATTGTGTCTCCTTTTTTGATTTTTTCAAAACACCTGCCCAACACCGGGCCAAAATCAAATTCAAGCGATAAAAAGTGATTCGTGCATCCGGCGTAAGTGGCTTTAGTTTCCAGAAAATTTCGTACCGCTTTATCGGTCATTTTTCCTTTATTCCACAATGCCTCGGTTTCATCCGGGTTTTTTACAACCCCATCCATACTGTCTGGTATTAACCCCGGATGGGTATTTAAAATCCGGTTGGGAAATGCATCAATCACGCTGTCTAGAATAATCTGCTTCCATCCGGCCAGGCAGACATAATCCGGATCTAATTTTTTCAAAAGAGGCAACAGGTTTTCTTTTTTGGAAACTACTTCAATCGGTAACTTGTATTTTTTTGCCCGCTCTAAGCCTTTGGCATCCGGGGTATCGCTTATAACAGCTACAATACTGGCAGTAATTTGCCCGGACTTAACCCCATCAATAATGGCTTGTAAATTTGTGCCGGTGCCAATATTAGATATTAATACCGCTATTTTTTTCATAGGTGATTTCTTTACTCCGCTCGCCAATGTCCACCGGATAATTTCCATTAAATAAAGCCGTACAAAGTAAGCTTTCCGGTAAACCAATCGCTCTTATCAAACCACCGTAAGATAAATAATGCAGTGAATCAACTCCTAATTCTTTTTCTATCTCTTTAATGTTTTTTACAGCGGCAATCAATTCATTTTGGTCTGGAGTATCAATGCCGTAAAAATCCGGAAACTTAATCGGTGGCGATGAAACCAAAAGGTGGATTTCTTTTGCACCGGCATCTTTTAACATTTTCATAATTTGTTTTGAAGTGGTACCTCTCACAATTGAATCATCAATCACAATGACCCTTTTCCCGGCAATAATGTGTTTCATTGGATTAAGTTTTAGCTGGACAATTCTGTGGCGGGTATGCTGCTCCGGAGAAATAAAAGTCCGGTGGATGTAACGGTTTTTAATCAGACCCATTTCAAAAGGAATGTTGGACTGCCTGGAAAATCCAATCGCTGCCGGGATCGCGGAGTCAGGGATGGGGATGACGATATCGGCTTTAATCAGGTTTTCTTTCGCCAGTTCTTTCCCTAAATTTTGCCGGACCAGATCAACACTTTTTCCCAAGATTATACTGTCCGGTCTGGCAAAATAGACATATTCAAACACATCCAACTTTTGTTTGCCTTTTTCTATCTGAATACTCTGCAAACCCACATCATCAATTACCACCATTTCCCCAGGCTTAACTTCCCGTAAAAACTTTGCCCCGACAATATCTAGCGCACAAGTTTCCGATGCTACAATAAACCCGCCGTTTAACTTTCCCAGGCAAAGTGGCCTGATGCCGAAACTATCCCTAACAGCAATAAGTTTTTTCTCATCCATAACAAGCAAACAAAATACTCCGGTAAGCAAAGGGTAGACTTTTTTGATGGCTTCTTCCAAACTTAAATCCTCATTCATTAAAACTGCAATTGCTTTGGCAATCATTTCGGAATCATTAAGATCTTTGATAGAAATTACCTTGCTTTTTAAGAATTCTTCTAACTTTTTCATTGACGGGAGATTGCCATTATGAACTAAGGCAATAAACTTACCGCCACTAACCTTTTCTAAAATTGGTTGAGCATGAGAAATGACTGAATCACCTGAAGTAGAATAACGGTTATGGCCGACTGCCAAGTGACCTTTTAATTTTCTTAAATCTTCTTCCCCGAAAACATGTGAAACTAAACCCATTCCCTTGTGAAGATAAATCTTTTTTCCGTCAGATGAAGAAATTCCTGAAGATTCCTGACCCCGATGTTGCAGGGCCCAAAGCCCTGGGTGAACCAACCTAGCTGCCTCAAATCCCTTGCCGAAACTTCCAAATATCCCACATTTTTCGCCTATCTTGCTTCCCATAGCTTAATATAACTATTCGAAGCTCGAAAGTCAAGTAACATGGTATACTTAAACTAATGGAAAATTTAGCTAATAATCACCGGGTGCTTTCTTTTAAATATGCCTTGGTGGGAGTTGTTAGTGCTTTAAAAGAAGAGCCAAATTTAAAATTCCACTTTGTGGCAGCATTACTGGTAATTCTTCTTTCCTTTATTTTAAGTCTTTCCCGGACTGATTGGATGATAGTAATCTTTCTCATCGGATTTGTCATTTCAGTTGAATTAACCAATACCGCTATAGAAGCTGTAGTTGATGCATTTACAGATAAAGAGCATCCTGGTGCAAAGCTGGCTAAAGATATTTCAGCAGGGGCGGTTTTAGTGGCCGCCTTAACCTCATTAGTCGTCGGGATCATCATTTTTCTTCCGTATATTAAACAATGGATAATGTAGGTTTATTCTTTTCTGTACTTAACTTAAACGGTCGCTTTTGGGCTCTAGACAAATTAATGGTTTTTGGGACCATCTCCTTAATTTATCTAACATTTTTACTCGTTTTTGTGTTAGCTGTAAAAGGTGGAACAAAAGAAAAAAAAGCTTTGCTGCTTATTATCTTAGGGCTACCCATTTCATTCTTACTTATCAAGGTAATTCATCTTTTTTTATTTGAAAACCGACCTTTTGTAACTTTTCATTTTATTCCAATTGTCGCTGAGGCGGCGGATAGCGCCTCTTTCCCATCAAGGCATGCAACTATTGCCGCAGTTTTAGCTTTTGCCTATACTTATTTCAAGTCTAAATGGTCAGCTCTTCTGTTATTCCTTATGCTTTGGATAGGTATATCAAGGATCTATGTAGGTGTACATTATCCGTTGGATATTTTAGGAGGATTTATTACGGCAGTGGCTTCCTTAGTAATTGCTCTAGCGATCGGAAAAATTTTGGAGAAGCTTTTCTTAAAGATTTAAAATATCCTCAAATTTAGATGCATTTTTAAAAGGACCAATGATTTGCAGGTTATATTTTTGTCTGACGAATAACTCCTTTGCCAAATTTTGTAAATCTTCCTTGCTGACTTTGTCTATCTTTTGTAAAATCTCTTCAAAGGTTTCTATTTTTCTATCTAACACAAAACTGGTACCAAAATATTCTGCCAGAAAATTTGTTGATTCGGATTGCAGGGCAATTCTACCCCTGATCATTTCTTTGGCTTTCTTAAGCTCCTTATCTGTCACTTTTTCGCTGGCCATCATTTGAAGTTCCGCTAAAATTACTTCCATTCCCTCATAAATTTTCTCCAACTTCAACCCGCCATAAACAGTAAAAGCACCGGTATCTTTGTAACTGCCGCTATGGGCACCTATGCTGTAAGCCAAACCCCTTCGTTCCCGAACTTGAATAAATAGCCTGGAAGACATTCCTTCACCTAAAAGACAAGAGAGTACCCTACCAACATATTTTCTATCATCATATCTATCAAAACCTTCCATACCCAAAACTAAATTAACCTGGTCGGTATCTTTATAAAAAACATCCACTTTAGCTTTTTTTTGTTCTATCTTTTTGAAAGGTTTAAAGGGATATTGTTTCCTTTTTGGTAAGCTCAAAAAAAACTCTTTGGCAACTTCTTCAATACTGGCCGGTATTTTTCCCACATAAACTAATGCCATATTTTCCGGTGCATAGAGAGAGTCCATGTAAGAAATAAAATCTTCGCGGTTTAGTGAATTAACAATTTTTTCTTCCCCACCAGTATCCCAACCCAAAGGCTGGTTGCCGTATTGCAACCTTTCATATAATTCCCAAACATATCTGGCCGGATTATCCCGGTACATCCGCAGTTCCTCTACAATTACTCCCTTTTCCCTGTCAATTTCCTCCTGGCTAAACAAGGATTCTTTAATCATGGAAGATAAAATATCTGAGGATAATTTAATATGTTTGGCAGAAGACTTGATCCAATAATATGTCACTTCTTTATCTGTGATAGCGTTATTAACTGCTCCAATACCGTCAACTAAAGTGGAGATTTTTTCAGCAGATGGAAATTTTGTTGACCCTTTAAAAAACATATGCTCGAGAAAGTGGGAAATGCCGTTGATTTTTTTCGTTTCATACCTGGAGCCGGCGCCGACGGCAACCAGAGTCGTTACCGAATCAAGATGTGGGCGGTTTACAGTAATTAAAGTCAATCCGTTTGATAAAGTTTTAATTTGATGCATTGATGTGTTTTAACATTTCCTCTACTGTCTGTTCGACTGTAAGACTAGAATTATCAATCACAGTTGCGCCTTCCGGGATCCGCAGGGGTGAAACCTCACGCGTTTCGTCTTGTTTGTCCCGCTCTTCCATGGACGACAGTACATCTTCATATCTTACGGTAGAGTCTTTTTCCGCAAGCTGTTTAAATCGTCTCTTGGCTCTAGTTTCTACAGAAGCTGTCAGAAAAAATCTGTGTTTTGCCTCCGGAAAAATTTCCGAACCAATATCACGGCCTGTCATAACAGTGTTTCGGGAGTTAACTAATCTGTATTGAATAACTTTAGTCGCTTCCCTAACTTCTTTAATAGCAGAGACTGCCGGCACTATTTTGGTCACTTCCGGATTATGCAAATGATCTGTGACATCTTCCCCGTTGGCAAAAAACCTCGGCTCATGATCACTCAATTTAATTTCTATCTGCAGGTTTTTATAAACTTCTACCACTTTTTCCAAATCATTTATAGAGATATCGTTTCTTAGAATAAAAATGCATCCGGCCCGATAAATAGAACCGGAGTCAATATATTGGTAGCCCAACTTTTGGGCCAATAAAAATCCGACGCTGTTTTTGCCGGAGGAAGTTGGCCCATCTATCGTGACTACATTTTCCACATCCCCAAGTTTACCACAATTTGGCAGCCCAAAACACTCTGTGGAATAAACCCTTATTAGTTTTGTAATAGTTCAAGCATTCCTGCTCTAAATTGCGCAGCTGCAAAATCCCGTACTTTTAGTGCCAAGGCAACTCGTGGATTATCTAGATCTACTGACCCTGAAGACGGAAGTATAAATTGATTTAAGATGTATTCTTGCATTACGGCTTGTGCAATTTTCTCCCCATCCGAACCGTTTAAAGCTGCTGAGAGGAAACCAGGTGTTGCATACCCTTTATTTAAATTCATAATAGTTTGCCATGCAACTGCCGAAGCAAGATTACTACCCTCTGCCCAATATCTCCACTCTAAATCTGTTGTTTGAGGTGTTTCTACTGGTATCACTTCCATATTATTAGAGACAGTTTTAGTATTCTATATTTTTAGGATGCAAAAAGTCAATTAGCCTCTTTTGAATCTGGGTCCAACCGGGGTATCTTCAATTTCAAAACCTAGTTTTTTGATTTTCTTACGCAATCCGTCTGATTTTTTGAAGTCTCCGGATCTTCTGGTTTGCTCTCTTTGGTCAACCAATCTTTGTACTTCTGCCGGAACCTCCACCTTTTTTCCTAGATACTCATCTAATTTTAATCCTAAGACTTTATCCATTTCCAAAAGTGTTTTGGCTTTAGCAGAGCTGGGGTAATCAGATTTGAACATATCCCACATTACTGCCAAAGCTTGTGGCATATTTAAATCATTATTTACAGCTTCCATAAAATCCTGCTCATATTGGGCACAGCCAATTTTCGGCTCATCGAAGTCTCTGATAATTTCCCTTAAATTATTCAAAGCGTTTTGGGCACCAGTTAATGATTCCCAGGTAAAATTTAACTTATCCCGATAATGAGCAGTTAAAACCAGATAACGGAAAGCCAGCGGATCAAAGCCTTTTTCTTCAATATCCCGCAAAGTAAAAAAATTGCCTGCAGACTTGGCCATTTTTTGGTTATTGACCAGCAGGTGTTCTGCTTCCACAAAATAGTTAACAAATTTCTTGCCGGTTTTTCCCTCAGATTGTGCAATCTCGTTTTCATGATGAGGGAAGATCAAATCTACTCCCCCGCCGTGAATATCAAAAGTTTCACCTAAATTTTCCTGGCTCATGACTGAACACTCAATATGCCAACCTGGCCTGCCAAACCCCCAAGGGCTATCATAGCCGACCTCATCTGCCTCAGTAGCTTTCCAAAGGGCAAAATCCTGTACATCATCTTTGGAATATTCATCTGCCAAAACTCTGGTTCCATGTTTTAAAATACGGTTATCTAATCCGGATAATTTTCCATAGTTGGGAAATTTTGAAATATCAAAATAAACCGAACCATCTTTTTCCGCGTAAGCCAAATCTTTTTTGATTAGCTCCTCAATAAACCTAATCATGTGACCAATATGTTCTGTTGCTTTGGGGTAAACATCGGCAGATTTTATATTTAACTTTTCCAGATCCTGAAAAAATGCCCGCTCGAAAGGTGCCGAGAATTCATCAATCGGTAAATTTTTTTCTTTTGCGCCTTTAATAATTTTATCGTCAATATCTGTTATATTCATCCCTCTTTTAACTTTATAACCATTCGCTTCCAATACCCGCTGCAAAACATCCTCAAAAATAAAAGTCCGTAAATTACCGATGTGAACAAAATCATAGGTTGTTGGCCCGCATGTGTAGAGTCCGACATTAGGAGGATTAATCGGGTTAAAATCTTCTAATTTACGGGATAAAAAATTGTAAAGTTTTAACATTAACCTCCTACTCCTCTTTTAAATTCTACTTTGCCGGCATAAGCTACGGCCGGATTAACAGGCCTCTTCTTCTTTTCTTCTTTTTTCATTTCCACAACTTGTTTTTCCTGTTGCTCTGCTTGCAGTCTTTGCTGTTCTTTTTGTTTATTCTCTGCCCTTACTTTTGCTTGTGCCGCCTCTAAATTACTCAACCAGTTTCTGGTATAACTCAGCTGTTTTTGTCTGTCTACTTCTTTTTTTTGGTCTGTTTGCTGCTTTTGTTGCAGTTGTTGAGGAGTAAGCTGGGATGCTGCTGCGAATTGAACACCTTGTTCAATTGCCTCGCCTACCGAGTCTTTAACATCCTCTGCAACTTCACTCGCCGCTTCTTGAACTTCCTCACTGAATTTTCCAATAACATTTCCACGATTTGCCATTGATACATTCTAGCATAACTAATATTCCTTCCTACCTTCCAGTGCCCGGGACAGTGTGGTTTCATCTGCATATTCCAAGTCCGACCCAACCGGCAACCCCCTGGCTATTCTGGTAACCTTAACTCCCAGTGGAGCAATCAATCTTTGTATATACATGGCAGTGGCTTCTCCCTCCATAGTCGGATTGGTAGCCAAAATAATTTCTTTAACAATGCCGTCTTTTAATCTCGGCAACAGTTCTTTTATATGAATTTCTGATGGTCCGATATTTTCTAAGGGTGAAATTACCCCATGTAAAACATGATAAAGACCTTTAAAATTGGCTTTCTCCAAAGCCAGCACATCTAGTGGATTTTCCACCACTGCAACAATTTCTTTATCGCGGCTCTGATCAGAACAAATCTGGCAAGGGTCAACTTCTCCGATGTTAAAACAAATTGAACAGATTTTGGTTTTCTCTTTCATCCCAATGGCTGCCTCAGCTAACGCCTTAGCTTCTTCAATAGGAGCGTGTAAAAGATAATAAGTTAACCTCTGGGCAGTTTTCGGCCCAATACCGGGAAGTCTCTCAAAAGCTTCAATTAAATTTTGGACGGATTTTGGGACTTGCGCCATGATGAGAGGATTTTAACATAGATCCTTCGACTTCGCTCAGGATGACCTCGCCAAAGGCGGGTCACATCCCTGGGATTCCCATACCGCCCATTAAACCTTTCATCTCGTCTGCTGCCACTTTTTGGGATTGTTTTAAAGCCTCATTAACGGCTTCTGCAACTTTATTTAGGTCATTGTCACCTGAGATAGAAACTATCTTCTGATCGGCAGTCATTACCACCACCACACCTTTGTGTTCCACAGTAATCTTAATCCCGGCCAATCTTTTTTGCACTTCCATGGCCTGATCCCTCATTTTCTTAAGATCCCCCAGTTGTTTTAGATTGTCCATTAAACCCATAATTAGATCCTTCGCTTCGCTCAGGATGACAGAGAGCGATACGCTGATTCTATCACATTCTCCAACAAGCTGACAATTGTTAAAGGTCCTATTCCTCCAATAGTTGGACAATACAGCTTGGCTATTTTACTGATTTCCTCTTCATTAATATCCCCATATATTTTATGTCTTCCCTCAACTGTCTCCCTACCTACACCAACTCCTACAATATACGCTCCTTTTTTAACATTTGATCCGTTAACAATATTTTTCACCCCGGTTGCAGAAATTACTACATCAGAACTTCTAATCTTTTCATTTGGATTTTCCGTATCCCGGGCAACCACCGTCACTTCAAATCCATGTTTTTCTAAAAGCTCTCTAATGGGTCCTCCCGCTGTTTTACCTCTTCCAAGGACAACCATTTTTTTATCCCTTAGAAAATCTTCTGTCTTTGAAAAACCTTCCAAATAGGCAAAAGCCGTCAGCATTTCCCAAACAGCCAAAGCAGTTGCCTTGCCGTAAGGAGACTCCTTGCTAAACCCATCTACATCTTTTTTAGGATCAACTTTCCCGATTAACTCATCAAAATTCCAACTTTTATATATCGGGTATTGTACAATCATTCCATGGACATTTTTGTCTGAATTTAGCTCCTCAATAGTCTTTACACACTTATCAAATTGGTTTTCGGCAAATTCAAAGGATTTAACCTTAACTCCAATTTCATTAGCTCGCTTTATTTTAAAGTTTACATAAATTCGGGAAGCCGGATCACTACCAGCCAAAATTATGGCAAAGGTGGGTTGAACTGTTAATTTCTTTACTTTTTCGTGAAGTTTTTTTGCAATAGCATCTGCAACTACCTTACCGGATACTTTCATGAAGGATCATTGTATACCGGGAACGGGGAATTTTCCAGCAAATTTTTCCACTTCTTTTCTAATTTGCTTTAAATTTTTGTTTTCGTGGATCTTTTCTTTAACTTCTTTTAAGAAATCTTTTCTTTCCTCTTGCTTTTTTGGCAAATCAAGCCCCTTGATTTCTTCTAAAACTCTTTTAATCCATCCAGCAATTCTTACCATATCTTCTTCTTTCATTCCCCTGGAAGTTAATGCCGGTGTCCCAAGGCGAATACCTGAAGGGTAAAAAGGCGAAGCAGGTTCTCCGGGAATTGTATTTTTATTGACTGTAATACCCGCCTCCTCCAGCGCGTATTGGGCCTGATAGCCCATCCCGTATCCATATTTGGTCAAACTTAAAAGTATCAAGTGGGTTTCTGAAACAGTCCCCAGCTCTTTAGCTAAAACCGCTGCATTTTTGGCAACTGCAATAGCATATTTTTTAAATGAAGGCCTCAAAGCTTCTTCCAAACTTACCGCAATAGCTGCTGTCTGGTGATTATGCGGACCTCCTTGAATGCCGGGGATTATTGCCCTTTCGATTTTTGCCTTTATTTCCGGATCCCTCGCGAGTCCCCGCTCGGTTACCAAAATAATCGCTCCCCTGGGGCCTCTTAAGGTTTTATGCGTTGTTGTCATAATGATATCTACATCAGGCACCGGCGAGGTATGAACACCGCCAATTATTAAACCGGTGATATGAGAAATATCTGCCACCAAAGTGGCATCCACCATATCGGCAATTTTTCTAAACTTTTTATAATCCAGCTTAAAAGGATAAGCCGTGGTCCCTACCCAGATTAGTTTTGGTTTGTGTTTTTTGGCCAAAGTTTCCAACTCCTCAAAATCTATTTTCCAATCTTTACCAACCGAGTAATTAACAGCCGTATAAAAAATACTGGAGAAGCTTAAATGAGCGCCGTGAGTTAAATGCCCGCCGGAAGATAATGAAAGTCCCATGACTATATCTCTGGGATTACAAACTGCCATGGTTATTGCCATATTAGCAGGAGATCCGGAATAGGATTGAACCAGCGCAACAGGAACACCGAATAATTTTTTGGCTAAATCTTGAGCATAGTTTTCTATCTTATCTATAACCTCATTTCCACCATAATACCTTCTGCCAGGGAAACCTTCCGAGTATTTGTTGGTAAGTATGGAACCTAGGGCTCTTAACACATTAGAAGATACATAATTTTCAGAAGGGATCATCTCCAAGCCATACTTTTGACGACGGGCTTCTTCAGCAATTAATTTAAAAACCTTGGATGCCATGGAAGAAACCATTGTCAGTCAGTAACCTTAAATTGTCAAGGGTAAATTTAATTAATAGTATCGGAATTGAAGATTTCGGCAGCGGCCCGGATAATTTCATCATCTGCTGCTAATTCTATATTGGCGATGTCTTCGCGCCTTTCGGGACGGTTACCTAAACTGACCGAGATTCTAATAGTTCTTCCTAAAATATCGGAAAACACCCCTTCTAAAAGATCCCTATTTTTAGGAGCTTCCAGGATTCTTTGATGGAAAGAGTACGGAACTTCCATTATGACTGCGTCCTCGCTACATTCAGTAATATTCACAGACCTCAGAAGCGCTTCTAAGGAATAATTAAATGATCGGACAGTCTCCAATACAAAAGTCCACTTCTCCTTAAGCTTGAGGATATCATCATTAGATATTGGATGTTGGAGATTAGAATTTCTAACTTCTTCATCTAACTTCTCGCTTCCAACATCTAATTTCTCTCGTACTGATGCTTCCTTTGCTGATGACTGACGATCCCGATTCTCGAGGATCCTCGATGAATGAAATTCGTCGGGACTGATGACTGACGACTGTTCCCCGCATATCTCTACCACCGCCAACTCCAGCGGCAATGACAGAATTAAAGCAAACTTCAATTTTTCCATAGCTTTCTGCAAAATATCCAGCATCTTTACTAAATCCTGATTGGAAAAATTAGCAGACAACATTACAACTTCCTCATATTTGTCTTCTGTGAATTGAGGTTCTACTAATTGCCCCCCCAGTCCGTTTTTAATAAATACCAAGCTTCGCAAAATATCCATTAAGGACAACATCAACTCTTTAACCTCTACCCCACTGTCAATTTGTTTTGAAACACTAAGCAAACTCTTGGCTGCATCCTTTTCCGAAAAATTTTTTATCAGCAGAAAGAGGTCTTCGAATTGGGTTGGTTTTAAATTTTCTTCCAAAGATTTGGCTGTAATTTTGTTTCTTTCAGAACTTACCTGATCCAAGAATTTTACTCCGTCTCTAAAACTGCCATCTGCACGCTTTACCAAAATCTTAAGTGCTTCCTCCTCAATATCGATTTTTTCCTCTTTGATAATTTTTCTTAGTGCCTCCGAAATCTCCTGGGGTTTAGCCAATTTAAAATCCAACCGTTGTACCCTAGATAGGATAGTCTGCGGGATTTTCCCGACTTCGGTCGTTGCCAGAATAAACAAAGCATGCTCAGGGGGTTCCTCCAAAGTCTTAAGAAGGGCATTAAAAGCTTCCATAGTTAACATATGAACTTCATCAATGATGTATACTTTTTTCTTCGAACTTGTTGGAGCAAGTTTAATTTTATCCCGCAAAGACCTAATATCTTCTATGCCACGGTTAGAGGCAGCATCAATCTCAATTAAATCCAGGTTGGATCCATCGGTCATTGAAATACATGTAGGACATTTGTTGCATGGAATGTTAAACGAATCACGAGCTAACTCACAATTAACCATCTTGGCCAAAATTCTGGCAGTGGATGTTTTACCTGTACCTCGGGGACCTCTAAAAAGGTAGGCATGAGCTAGCTTATTGTTTTGAAAAGACGAAAGAAGTGTTTTTTTTACAACCTCTTGACCTATTAGGTCGTCAAGGCTCTGGGGGCGGTACTTTAAATAATAAGCTATATTTCCCATTAATTATGGTGAACTCCCAAGAGATGATTTACCCCATGCTCCACTAAGTATTTCACCTCTTCATCTACAGAGATACCCTCAAGTGAAGCATCTTCGACTGCTTGAGGGTATGAAATAACAATATCCCCTAACCTTAACCATTTATCGGGTGCTGCCACAAAACCAACTCTTGGAACATGTTGCAAGCTGGCAGGTTGGGTTGGGTCTTCCAAGGCGAAAGACAAAATGTTGGTGGTTGTATCTAATCCTCGGTATTTCCGATTAAGCTCGTGCATCTTCCGATCCCCCACAATATTAATCCCTAATTCAATACGGCCGGAGATGCGAAGCTTTCCGAGTATTTCCGAAACTGTAGCCCTGATGCTTGCCTTATTGATATTGTATCTTGGGTCTGAATTTACGATGATATTAACCATATTATTTTGACAGCTTTTCTCTTACTAAATTACTTACCGTCCCACCATCAGTCCGCCCCTTAGTCTTACTCATTACCGCTCCTATTGCCTTCCCCATATCTGCAAGCGAGCTTGCCCCCAACTCATTTATAGTCTCTTCCACTAGTTTAGTCAACTCCTCACTACCCATCTGTGCCGGAAGGTAAGCCTCCAAAACCTTAAGTTCAGCTTCTTCCCGCACCGCTGATTCCTCTCTGCCACCGGACCTAAAGCCTGCTGCCGCTTCTTTTCTTTTCTTCACTTCCCGTTGGACAATAGAAATTATGTCATCATCAGATAATCCGCCAGCTGGCGGATTACCCTTCTCAATTTCTTTGTTTTTAACTTCCGACAAGAGTAATCTTAGGGTAGAAACTTTAACTGCGTCACGAGCCAGTTGAGCATTTTTTAAATCGGCTTGTAACTCTTCAAGTAACATAGCGTATTTATCTACTATACCTTTTTGCCCGCATAATTTTTCGCCGTTTCTCCGCTAGATATTCTTGGCGAAGCTCAGATGGTTTTCTATAAACAGACCTGTCCCTAATTTCTTGAACTATTCCTTCTGCTACAACTCTTTTTTGGAATTTTCTAATCACAGAATCCGTGTTGTCACCCGGACCTGCTTTGACAACAATACTCAATTAAAAAACACCTCCTTTTTGTTTAAACTTCAGACCATCTTTTTCCATTGTCCACCTAAAAGATGAAAATGTAAATGAGGCACATGTTGCGCTTTTCCCCCATTCACGACTACCCTGTATAAATCATCTTGCAGATTATTACTTTTTACCAACTGGTTAACTGCTTTGTAAATTTCAGTAAGCAATTTACCGTGTGACTCGTTCAAATCTGCTATCCCGCCAATATGCTCTCTTGGCACAATCAAAATATGAATATCTGCGGATGGGTTGATATCCGGAAAAGCCACCAAAGTATCGGATTCAAAGGAGAACTCCTTTGGTATTTCTTTTCTGATTATCTTACAAAAAATACAATCATCCATTATCCTCCCACCATCTTTTTGAGAAGATCCAGGGTCCTGGTTTGTCGCAAAGCGTGTCTTAAATGTAATCTTGGTTCTTGAGCCTCAAATTGCTGTTTAACCTTATTGTCCTGAATTTTATCTACTTCTGCCTGGAGTTCGTTGTCAGAAATTGTCACATTCTCCATCCTGGCCACTTCCGCCAGACCCAGTTCCATCCTGACATTTTTCTCAGCCTGCACCCTCCACTCACTTTTAATTTGCTCTAAAGTTTTCCCTTGGCTTTTTAAGTAATCCTCCAGTAAAAGCCCCATATCCGCCACGCGTCTTTGCAAAGACACCAACATCCTGTTTAATTCATCTTGTATGAGAATTTCCGGCAGTTCTACTGTTGTCATTTTTTCTACTTCCTGTAAAATCGCCTCTTCAAAATCTAATTCATTGTTATAAGTAACATTGGATTCCAAGTCTTTTCTGAT
This sequence comes from Candidatus Daviesbacteria bacterium, assembly GCA_016184225.1. Lineage (GTDB taxonomy): Bacteria > Patescibacteriota > Microgenomatia > Daviesbacterales > UBA10151 > UBA10151. Next base: position 63,623 of record JACPDA010000005.1, on the reverse strand, counting down.
TTTGGATTTTAAGTCTGACAAACTTAAAGCTCCCATGGCTTTGGCAAACTCATCATTTGGCGCATCTGCCTGACCATTGACCGATGCCGCAGGTCCTGAGCTTGCCGAAGGATTGCCCCCCTGAAAACTAATCGACCCAGTTTGTCCTGCTTTGTCATTCTGGGGAGCGCCAGCGACTCCAGAATCCTGCTTGTTGATAGGATTCCTAGTCTGCCATCTCTTAAATAAATCATCAATCACTTTCTGGACTTCTTCTTCAGTAACGGATTTTGGAGCCGGTCTTGCAACTTTTATAGTTTTGTAATTTCCGACAGTTACGGCAGGCCTGTTGGTAATGGTTGCCTTAAACTGCAACTGTTGGCCTTTCACAAAAGAAACCAGGTCATATTTTGGATAATCAATCGGGATAATATCTGTGCCTTTCAATGCTTCAATTAGAAAATTGGGCATGGCTACTTTCAAAACCTCATCTTGAAGTTTAACTCCCAGTTGGCCTTCTACCATGGGAAGCGGCGCTTGCCCTTTTCTAAAACCGGACAACTCAACTTCGCCGGCCATTCGCTGCAGAGTAGCATCCCAAGTTACCTGCAAATCACTCCAGGGAACAGTAATCGTTACTTCAACTATTGATTTTGGCTGTTTAACAATATTTTTAGCTATCATTGATGGATGGTAATGTACCAGAAATAGAGCCCAAAATCAATGGCTCACCTCTTTAGCTCACCTGGCAGATTCGTTGAAGAGTTTTTGATGCTTGAGACCGGCCTTCAATTCCTGTCGGAGGGCGCTGGCAGTGGATCTGTCGCCCACTTCCAACATTTTCTTGAGTGCTAGGGAAAGGAACTCCACAACTGCGTTGAGCTCCGCTGTCTCAAGTCCGCATTGCCCACACTTGTAAAATGGGACCTGCGGAGCTTCGATTATGTTGTGTTTCCCCCAACACTCCTCCGATCCGAAGATATTTTCCGTTTGACCTCCACATAACATACATGCACATCCAGTTTCGCTATGACGAGCGTTTATAGACACGGTTTCAATCGGGAGGTTAGGCCGTCGAAGGGATTGCGGGTGACATGCTGACCCCCCCCGCTCGATATTGTGTAGTTCTGTTCGCTGTTCTACCATATTTTACCAGCATCCTATCATATAAAATACTAGGCTTCAACTACGAAATGCATCGCCAACTTTAATGACAATATGGTGTACGATCGTCGAATTTAAGAACAAACTATATCAACCAGCTGCTCTAAAGTTTTAAACATCGTTTCTTTTCCCGATCTTTTCTTCACCTCTAATTTATCTCCAGTCTTTTTGGAAACAACCACCCGATATGGAATTCCAATTAGGTCTGCATCTGCAAATTTAACTCCGGCAGACACATTAACCCTGTCATCAAACAATACCTCCACACCTTCAGTCCTTCGACTACGCTCAGGATCTGCGACTTGAAGCAATTTGTAAATCTTTTCAGCTTCACCCATAACTGTTTTATCTTCCAGATCCAACCCCACTATATGAACCTTAAACGGAGCTACGCTTTCCGGCCAGATAATTCCCTTCTCATCATGGGAAACCTCTACAATTGCTCCCATTGTTCTGGAAATCCCCAGACCAAAACAGCCGGCAGAGACAATTCTCTTTTCTCCTGCCTTATCAGTAAAATACAGATTGAAGACCTCTGCGTATGCCCGCTTCAGCGGAAAAATATTTCCCACCTCAATTGCCTTCTCTTTTTTCAAATCCCCACCGCAATCAAGACAATTTTTGCCTTTGATAATTTCTTCGTTAAAAGCAGCCCCGCATTTGCTGCAGACAAATACTGTATCTTCTCCTGAAGGAGTAAGTGTCTGAAATTCTTCGGAAAGATCAGAAAAAGTTCCCCCGCTGGCTTTTGTCTTTACAACTGGAATCCCTATCCTTTTAAAAATTTTGAAATATGCTTCTCGGACTTTTTTGTAATACTCATCCCTGTCATCATCGTCGGTATGAAAACTGTATAAATCTTTCATCAAAAATTCACGGCCACGGAGCAGGCCTGCTTTTGCCCTGGGCTCATCACGGAATTTGGTCTGGATTTGATACAAATAAAGCGGTAAATCTTTATAAGAATTTATATACTCGGCAAGCAAAGGATAGATGATTTCCTCATGGGTAGGACCAAGCACCAAGTCTTTATCCCCGGCTCCTTTTAATTTATATAACACATCAAAACTTTTGAATCTCCCGGTTTTCTTCCAATTTTCGCCGGGGTGGAGAACCGGCATGAATATCTCTTGCCCACCAATAGCATTCATCTCTTCCCGGACAATATCTGAAATTTTATCCAACACCTTCCAACCTAAAGGCAAATAGGTATAAACCCCGGCCATTTCCTGATGGATAAATCCGGCTCTTACTAAGAGTTGGTGGTTTAAGGACTCTGCTCCGCTCGGAACCTGTTTTAAAGTTTTAGGAAACAGTCTTGAGTATTTCATATCACCTCTCTTTTATTATACCCAACATCTAACTTCAGGAACATAGGATGTTTTTCCTCTATGCTTTTTCTAAAGCCCAATCCTTTAAAAAATTGATCTTTATCCGTAATAGCCAAAATTTCAAAAATTCCTTGTTTTTTAGCTTCCATCAAACAAGTTTGCACCAGCAAGGATCCAATTCCTTTCCGTTGGTAAGCGAAATCAACCACTAAAGACCTGATCTCTGCCAGTTTTGGACTATAGATATCCAAACTAACACAACCAATAACTAAGTTGTCTTCCACACAAACAAAGAAGTTATTAATGTTTTGCAGCATATCAGACTTAGACCTGGTTAAAACTTTGCCGCTGCTAGCCCCATATTTTAAGAGCCTGAGAATTTTATTTAAATCTGATCTTTTTGCTTTTCTGACCATAAAAAAACCTCCCCCCAATCCTGAACCTTCTTGGTTCGGGACAAGGGCGAGGCTTCTCGCGTTACCACCTTGTTTTTAATTTCTTGCCTTAAAAAATCCACCTTGCGGTGGAGTAACTTCCAAGAAACTTCTTGTTAGTGCTCCGTTACCGACACACTTTGGATTTATTTTTACGGTATCCTTCCGTCATACTCATCGTATGCAGCTTGTTTGGCGGGAAACCAAACTTCAACGCTTTTATTAACATTATTATATTAACAATTCTCATGACTCATGTCAAATTTTTCTGGTTACATTGAGTCGCGATAGCGACTAATTGTCACCAAAGTCTCGATACTTTTTCCAAATCAGTTGTTCCCCTCTTTCTATTTTATTTAAAGAAACTAAGGTTACAAAATCTGAGATTCCCAAGAAATGACACAAAAAATCCACTTCCGCCTTACAAGGATAAGCACTAGCAAAAACACTGTCTTGAAGCCTGATAAAATCCAGTTGTAAAAGTTTTCTTCTAAAAACATCCCTGGCATTTTTCTTGTCCTCCGGGATATCAAATATCACCAACCTCCATTTCCCATCACGTCTTTTAGTCTTCAGTTCTATATTCTCAAAATCATATTCCAATAACCTTTTCCTACCTTTATCAGTAATCTGTATTGCCATCTTACCGTCAGCCCTTTCTTCCATAAAGATCATCTCCTGCTTTTCAAGCCTTTTGATTATTCTTCCAAGATCCTTTTTATTTATATCTTTCCAGGCTTTGATAACTGCCCCGGCAGCCATAGGTAGGGTGGGCAGAAAAGCAGAACCGATTAATATCCCACTTACTGCAATCACTTTTAAAACCTCTCTTGTTAGAATTTTTTTGTCATTCATAAGTGTAAATATACAATAGCAGATTCTAACTAAGGTTACAATGGATCGCTATAGCGACTAGTTGTAACCATGACCAACTCTATCTACTTTCAGATAATTAATTTAGCGGCTAACTTGCAAAAGGGGTAAAAACTGTGTCTGTTCCGGTAATACAGTTACATCTACTTGTTGTTCAAAGAGTACATTCTCATTAGCTTTATCCTTTACTCTTATTATGATATGCTCCCTCCCAAATCCCCGTATCGCCTCAATCCTGGTAAGAGAATTCTCTTCGATCAAGCCTACCCCTGGAAGGCCTAATGCTACCGTTCTAAGAGAAACACTGACATCTAACGGAGCTTTGAGCGTACAATCTATGCTTGGGGGTAATGTACAAGCTTTTGCTTCCACTCCTTGAGTCTGTACTTTTGTCTCCACAATAAGTTCAGCAGGATAACTTTCTTTTTTATTTACAACATAGATTCTGACTCCGGGTGTAACCTGATCGCCTAAATTAACCTTGGCATTTTCTAAAGGCAATTCATCTAAGAGATTTTCGGGCCTATTGGGGAAACTACCGATAAGAAAGAGCCTAATATCCAAATTGGAGCTAATGGTACTTAGCCTTTGTGAGGGCATAGAGCCTGGTATAACCACAACTTGAGGAGATGCTAACTGCCCAAGGACCTCTGCCGAAATACTACTGGCTGGTGCTGCAGCAGGGTTAACAATTGCCGTCCCTATCATTACCCCTCTTTCTAACCACTGACAAATTCTTTCAATCATAAAAATCCCCTATGGAAGCAGTTTGCGGATATCTGAAAATGTCACAAGTAAGGCCAAAGCAAGAAGGATCATAAACCCGACTTGATGAACCATTTTTTCTACATCTTCCCTGACCTTTTTACGGCTAATTGCCTCAATCACCAAAAACAGTAACCTGCCTCCATCCAGTGCCGGAATGGGTAAGACATTAAAGATGGCTAAGGTTAAGGAGATGACTCCGACAAACCACAGAAATGGTAAAATAGCTGCCCAACCGGCGGATAAAATTTCACCCGTCACTACAGCCAATCCTACCGGCCCGGCTACGGACTTTGAAGCCTGCCCGAAATTCCCCGAAATTAAATCATTGATTAAGCCTCCCAGACCAACAAAGGTAAGCCTGGTTAAATCCCAGGAATAAGTGATTCCGGAGAAGACTTTTTGGCTGGTAGTTGTATAATCCCGGAAAGGGATGGGACTAAATATTACCCCAATCAGCACATCACCGTTTGGCTGCTTTTTAGGAGTCACCTCCACTTTTCTAGGGTTGTTTCCGTCACTGTCAGCCAAGGTTAAAATCAGCGGTTTTTCGTCTTTGGATTTAATCTCTTCCCTGGCTTGTTCAATATCGATGGCTGGTTGGTTATCTATGGCTACCAACTTCTCTCCCACTTTTATGCCGGCTTTGACTGCTGGGAAATCCTGCTGTACTTTGGCAATGTAAACTGCCGGTTGGGCAGCAGGATAAATAACTTTAAAGTTTTGGGAAACAATTACTGTATAAAACAGTATCCAAGCCAGGACTAAGTTCATGATGACCCCTGCCACCACAACTATGATCCTTTTGCTTACCGGCTTGGTCCTAAAATCCCTGCTATTTTTTACAGAAATTTTCTTGCCCTCAGATTCTTCCTCATCCTCTCCTAATAGTCTGACAAAGCCTCCAAAAGGCAACCAGTTTATAGAGTATATGGTTTCACCGATTTTTTTACCCCAAGCTCTGGGAGGAATGCCAAATCCAAATTCTTCCACTTTAATGCCAAATTTCTTGGCTACTAAAAAGTGTCCAAATTCATGGATTAGGACTAAAACCAACAGGGTAATAATAAAAATGATGATGGAAAATATCATAATAGTCGTCAGCTGTCAGCTGTCAGTCGTCAGACAAATCAGAAAAGTCTGAAAGCTGAAGACTGATGACTGAAAGCTATATTTGTGTTAGCTCTTCTGCCTTGGCTTTCCCTAACTCTTCAATCTCTGCAACTTTTTTGTCCACCAGCTCTTGTAAAATTTTTTCCCTGCGGAAAAATTCATCCTCTCCAAACTGACCCTCGTCTGACTGCTTTTTCCAGCCGTTTCTAAAATCATGCCTGATTTGTCTGATGGAAACATGCGCTTCCTCTCTCTTTTGATGTAACAGCTTAATAAATTCTTCACGCCTTTCAGCAGTCAAAGGAGGAATTGGCAAACGGATTAACGTACCTTCATTGGAAGGGTTTAAACCTAAATTTGCTTCCTGGATAGCCTTGATTACTTTATCCAAAATAGAAGCATCCCAAACCTGGATTGTTAAAAGGGAGGGCTGCGGGGCAGAAATATTGCCCACCTCGTTAAGCTTCATGTTGGATCCATAAGCGTTAACCAAAATATTCTCTATCAAAGCCGGGTTTGCCCTACCAGCCCGGATACCGGCAATTTCCACTTTGAAGTGGTGCAATACTGCCTCTATTTTCTCATTCGGTTCGTTTAAAATCGGATCCATGTTTAATAGTGACTAGTTGCTAGAGTCGAGAGTCTAGACTTTGTTTTCCTAGACTCTAGATTCTTGACTCTAGACTCTATTCTCCCAAAGCTATCCTCTCAAACCTTCCAACTTGTATATTTTCTCCCAACTTTCCTATCACTGATTTAATCAACTGCTCCACAGTCAAAGAATTATCCCTAATATACTCCTCCGCCAGTAATTCTTCAACGCTTGCCGGGTTCATGGAAGCAATCTGCAAAGCAAGTTCGTGGGCTAAATTTTTGAAATCCTCGGTTCTGGCCACAAAATCAGTCTCACAGAGGACTTCTACCAAAACCCCCACTTTCCCACCATGGGAATAAACTTCCACTATCCCGGCTTTAACTTCCCTTGCAAGTTTGGAAGAAGCTTTATCCAAACCCTTCTGCTTTAACCACTCCTTGGCTTTCTCTATATCGCCCTTCGACAAGCTCAGAGCCTCCTTACAGTCGGCAATCCCCGCCCCTGTCTCTTCTCTTAATTTTTTTATATCATTAATCTTCATAAATCCTCCTTGTAGGACGGCGAAGTCTTAAGACAACAAAGTAATCGGTGCCGTTGAGCACACTAATCACTTCATGACCCAGCCATCACTCGGCGCGAAACAAACAAATAGCGAGTGACGTGGTCGCACGAGCGGTACTTTGCGATCCAGACGAGCCGGACTCTCTTTACTCTACTATCCTCTCTGACTCTTTAACCGCCTTTTTCTCCACCATCTCTTCTGCTACTGCCACTTCTTCCTTTAATTCCTCCGGCAGCACATCTTCCTTTTTAGCTGCCTCTTTTTCTTGGCTTTTCAAAAGCTTCTCAGCTACTTTTCCTGCTTCTTTTTTACCCTCACCATAAGCCGAAGCTATCGCCCCTACCAATACTTTAATTGATTTTATCGCATCGTCATTACCGGGAATAGGATAATCTATTTCTGTAGGATCGGAATTAGAATCTGTAATTGCTACCACCTTAATATTTAACCTCCGAGCTTCCCTGATGGCAATATTGTCTGAGACAGCATCCACCACAAACAAAGCATCCGGGAGTTTACCTAAATCCATCACTCCGGCAAAATCTTTTTGCAGTTTACCCATTTTCCTATCCAGCAGTAGTTGTTCTTTTTTAGTATATTTGGAGAGTTGGCCTTTTTCTTTTTGTTCTAAGTATTCTTTAAGGATCTTGATATTTTTCTGCATCTGCTCAAAATTAGTTAAAAACCCACCCATCCAACGCTGGACCAAGTAGGGCGCTTGAAATTCCTTTGCTAACTCTTCAATAACGGGTTTTGCCTGTTTTTTTGTCCCCACAAAAAGCAATACTTTTCCGAATTTTCCCAGCTCATAAACAAATTCACAGGCTTCTTTTAAGTATTTCTCGGATTGGGTTAAGTCAATGACATGGACACCCTCCCTGGCACCATAAATATAGGGCCGCATCCGGGGGTGGCCACGCCGAACCTGATGCCCAAAATGCACCCCGGCTTCCAGCAATTCCTGTAAACTAGGTAATTTGTACATGTTTTCCTTGTTCCTCTCTATCAGCAATATAGTTCCAGGAAAACCTAAACCCCGATCTAATCGGGGTAAACTGATAGATGTGTAATGTGCCTCAGTTTAACTTATAAGAGATTGATTGTCAATCGGTATTAGTAAATTATTTATCGCTCCAACTCCAAAAACCTGTATTTAAGCCCATCTGATTCCTGCTCCGGCGACTGCCAGACTATCCTTTTAAACTCCGAATAATCCGGGAAAAATGTGTCTCCTTCTATTTCCATATCAATCACTGTCAGATACAGCTTATCAGCAATAGGCACAGCCTGTTTGTAGATTTCTCCTCCACCGATCACGAATACCTCATCATTTCCAGGTTGATCCTTTGCCAGCTGCAAAGCTTCTTCCAGCGAATGAGTAACTTTCATACCCTCCGACAGATAAGAGGAGTCACGAGTGATCACAATATTTACTCTTCCTGGCAAAACTTTTCCGATAGACCCATGGGTCCTTCTTCCCATGATAATCGGGTGACCCATGGTAATTTCTTTAAACCTTTTTAGCTCCTCCGGAATATACCAAGGCATGCCGCCCTTTTTGCCGATTACTCTTTTGCTTCCGGCTAGGGCCACAATAATACTAACTTTTGGTTTTTGCATAATATCCACCTGCCACAGTTAACTCAGCTTTTATTACCGGATGCGGATCATAATTTTCTAAAGTTACCAGTTCCGGCTTAAAGTCTTCAATTGTTTTTAAGCCTTTATCTATTTTTACGGTGGGAAAATGCTTAGGTTTTCTTTTAATCTGCTCTTTAACTTGAGCCATATGATTTTCGTAAATATGGACATCACCAAAAGTATGAATAAATTCACCCGGCTCATATCCCGTAATTTTAGCTAAAACCATAGTCAGTAATGCATAACTTGCGATATTAAAAGGCACACCCAAGAAAACATCACAGCTGCGATGATAAAGCTGCAAGGAAAGCTTACCTGCTCTTTGGTTAATCTGAAACATATTGTGACAAATCGGAAAATGGGAAGTATCTTCATATGTAGCCATGGTATATAAATATTCGGGATTCCAGGAATTAACAATTAAATTTTTGGCATCAGGATCATCTTTTAATTCCTGGACTATCCATTTCAGTTGATCAATGGTTCTTTTTGTTCTGGTGGGCCAGCGTCTCCACATCTCACCATAAATCCTTGGTAACTCTCCCCATTTCTTGGCAAATTGCTCATCAGTCCTGATCTTCTCTATAAATTTTTCCTTGGTCAAACACTTTGCACTTTGCACTTGGCACTTGGCACTATAAATCTTATATGGATAATCATCCCAGATGTGGACATTACGGTCTACCAAATATTTGATATTTGATTGTCCTGAAAAAAACCAATAAAGTTCTTCCAAAACTCCCTTCCAATACACTTTTTTGGTGGTTAAAAGCGGAAACCCTTGCGAAAGATCAAAGCGGATCTGGCGGCCAAAAACACTATACAAAGCTACATCAGTACCCCGATCAATTTTTTTAACGCCATTTTTTAGAATGTCTTTTAGTAAATCCAGATATTGATATTCTTGATGCTTCGGTCTGCTCATACTTGTCTCTCTGCTTTCTTCGGACTTACCCTACCACCCTGATGCTGTCCCTGGTAAGAAACTGTTTTGCCCTTTATTTTATGAAAAATTATATTACAAATCCTGGCCCCCAGCTGCAGTTTAACCGGAAAAGGACTTAAATTAGTTAACCCCATTGTCAGCTGTCCATTGTAACCGGGATCTGTTTTTGAATTCAAGAGCAATAGTCCGGCTCTAAAAAGTGAAGTCCTGGTGAAAACTTCCGGCATTAAATCCAAAGGGGTATTGATTATTTCTACAGTCTGAGCTAAATAATATTCTCCGGGCTTTATTACAATCCATTCTTGCTCTTCTTTTTCCTGCTGAAATTTAGCAACCTCTTTTGTCTTAACTCCCTTTCTACTGCCTAGTGCCTGTTGCCTGTCGCCTTCAATAAAAGCCCCGCCTTTAACGATTTTATGAACAGAACCTAACCGCAAATCTATCCCTACCCCTTCCGGGTTTTTCAAATCCCTATGGCCTAAATTCTTGATTAGGGAATGTTTCTTTATTCTTTTATGTATTTCATCTAGTCCTAGTACACTCATATTTTGCATTCGGAACATTTTGTGTGCAGATCTAATTCACAAAATGTTCAAATAGTGAGACCAGAGAACTACTTAATGTTTCAGATTACCTGGTCGAACGGTGCTTTGTGACGTGACGAGCCACTCGCCTCCCCATCAAATTAGAAACCTGCGGCAGATTACTTCCCCCATACCTGTTATTAGGACTGCTTTTATAAGACCGCTCTACAGGAGCTGCCAGCTTTTCAAAAGAAAAAGCGCAAATCGGGCTACCCTCATAAATCACCAGCTTCTTGCCTTTTAGAAAGGTGCCAAATTCCAAAACCGGATGCCCGTCCCAACCAGGATCAAATCTGGCAGCAGTTGAATGGACTACCACCCCTAACCTAGCCAGGGAGCTTTTTCCATGCAGGTGCCCCACAATATTATCCGGCAAGCTTAACCTTTCATAAGTCGTGGCAATCACAAAATCATGCTCTGTCAGGATAAACGGTTGGCCTGGTTTTAATTCCACCAACCTCATCATAGATTCCATATCTTCTTTACTGGCATACCTGGTATCTATGGTGTTTAAACCCTCATCTGTAAAAACACGCAGTTTATTTCCTAAGTGAAAATCAATAGTCACCTCGTCCACCGCTTTTTCCCAATCTTTCGGCAGCGGATCTATCTTGATAATGCCATTTTTAATATATTCTTTTAAAACCCAATCAGGCAGGGTTCCTAAAACATCTCTAATATTTTTGTCATCCTGGCTTGTCCAGGATCTTTTCTTTTTCTTTGGCATAGTTTTTTCTTTCGTCATTGCGAGCGATTAGTCCCGATTCAATCGGGATTAGCGTAGCAATCTATATTTTTAGAGACTGAATTAAACAATTGTATTCAATCTGTCACTTTTTTCAAGTGGGAAATTACTGTTAAGCGATTCTGGTATTAGGCAATCTTTCCATCATTGGCGAAAGAACAAAATCTAAATGGTTTTTTCCTATCCCTGTTTGTTCAGATAAAGTCTGTGCACGGTAACCTGTTGCCTCAGTACCATCAAAATCCATCCCCTCTGCTTCAAAGACCAATTCATAGAGTGTTACAGCTATTTCTCCTATTGTTACTCCTACTCTATATTCACCATTTTTTACTTTAGCTGGAACATCTAATAAAGAAACATTGCTAGGCATAGAAGCTACGGCATAAAAATCCCTCATTATTTTTAAGCGGCTTCTAAATCTAGCAGCTTCAGTAAGACTAAATCCTGCATCCTTTCCTTTTGATTCTCCCCTATGAACAATAGCCACTGCTTCAGCTAAATGCGGAAGGTCGCTTCTTTTTAGCTCTTCTGTGAAAATCTGCATGCTTTCTGCTTCAGACCTTATAACTGGCATTGGTCTAGATACACACGTATCACGATTTAAACTTGAAAGACTAGTTGTTAGTGTTTGAACCAGTTCTGCAGCTGTTTCAATTTTTGGCATAGATAGATTAAGTATTCTATGACAGAAATACTAAAAAGTCAAAATTGGTAATAATTCTTGGTGAATGTCTTGCACAGATCTCATTTTCCCATCTTTCATACAATCAATTACACACCAATTATCTTCTTTTCTAGATAATTCCAAATAGATTTTATTTGCTTCCTCCAGGTGTTTAATATTTTCCTCATGAAGATCAGACAGCCTGCCGGCAACATTTTGTTGTCCTATTTTGGGATCAACTGACAAAAGAATTGTTAAGTCTTCTCTTGGCATCCGGTTAGTTTGGTATTCCAGCTCTTCCAACCAGGAAATAAACTCTGCTCTTTGGTCTTGCGACAGATGAGCCCCCATGTGGGCCTTATTGGCAGAAACATACCTGTTGGCCAACACTAGCTTCCCCTCAGAAAGCCATTTTTCAATTTCCGGTTTTGCCAAAAGCCTATCACCTGCAAATGCTAAAGCCAAAAGATATGGATTCACTTCCGTTAGGGAACCGAACTCACCTTCTAAATATCTTGTCACTAAATCTGCATAAATATTATCTCCGTATCTGGGGAAACTAATTACCTCATATGGAATATTTTTCTCTGCCAGAGCTTTTACCAATAAATCGATTTGGGTAGTTTTACCGGACCCATCAATTCCTTCTATAACAATTAATTGTCCTTTTTTCATGCTATATGGATCTTAGAAGCAGCTTTGAGGAAACCCACAAACAAAGGATGCGGGGACAGAGGCCTTGATTTTAACTCAGGATGAAACTGGGTTCCCACAAAAAACGGATGGACTTTCAGTTCAATAATTTCTACCAGCTTTCCGTCAGGAGAAGTACCGGAAATTGTTAACCCTTTTTTCATAAATTGGCCCAAAAAGTCATTATTAAACTCAAACCTGTGCCTGTGCCTTTCAGAAACAAGGGGAAAGTGTGAAGTGGAAAGTGCAAAGTCTTTATACAATTTATAAACATACGTACCTTCTTTTAACTTACAATCCCAGGCCCCTAACCTCATGGTGGCCCCGTATTCCCGATTTAGCATCTTCTTTTCTTGATCCGGCATAATATGAATGACCGGATATTTAGTAGCAGGGTCAATCTCTGTGGTATGGGCTCCGGGGAGCTCCAATACGTTTCTGGCATATTCCACTACCGAAAGCTGCATGCCGTAACAGAGTCCAAAATAGGGAATTTTATTTTCCCTGGCATACTTGATAGTAGCTATTTTACCCTCAATATCCCTTGAACCAAACCCTCCGGGAACAATAATACCTTGGAATTTCCGGAGCACTTCCACATTATCCAAGACTTTGCCGCTGTCAAGCCAGGTTATCTCCGGCTTTAAACCTTGATCCCAGGCAGCATGTTTGACAGCTTCAATTACAGAAATATATGAATCAGCCAGGGTAAAAGCACCGGTAGAAAAGTATTTGCCGACAATGGCAATCTTGACCACATCTTTGGCAGTATCAATTTTGTCTACAAATTCTTTCCACTGCTTCATGACCTGCCTGCCGGCAGGCAGGTCTTCATTCTTCCTCTTCAAACCCAACTTATCCAGTAACCTCTGAGCTAGATTCTGATTATCAAACCCCAGGGGCACTTTATAAATACTGTCCACATCAGGAGCAGAGATGATATCTGCCGGTTCCAATCCGGTGGAAATGGATAATTTTTTAATTCTTTGCTGGTCCAGCGGTTTCTCGCTTCTGGCCAACAGGATATCAGGCTGGATTCCCACGGCATTTAAATCCCGGACAGACATTTGGGCCGGCTTGCTCTTCATCTCACCAATAGAGGCAGGTATTGGTAAATAAGTAATGTGGGCATGAAGGACATCGCTCGGATTTTTTAATTTCATCAGCCTGTTGGCTTCTAAAAACAGGATATTTTGATACTCGCCGGTAGTTCCGCCAACTTCTATGACCACTACATCAGCATTACTGGCCCGACCAGCTTCTTTAATCCGCTTGATGATTTCTTCTGTCACATAAGTGACAACATCCACGCACTCCCCGTCATATTCCAAATTTCTTTCCCGCTGAATTACTGAAAGATAAATCGATCCTTGAGTAGCTATACTTTTTTCATTTAATGATTCATTCAAAAATCGCTCGTAATGACCTAAGTCCTGATCAGTTTCCGTGCCGTCATCCAGCACAAACACTTCACCGTGTTCAATCGGGTTCATGGTGCCGGCATCTACATTTAAATAGGGATCCATCTTGATAGGGGTAACTTTATAGCCTGCGGATTTCAAAAGCAGGGCAATTGAAGAGGTGGCAATCCCCTTACCTAAACCACTAATCACACCACCTGTGACAAATATGTATTTCATATAACTGGGGGAGATCTATAGTCCTGAGCGAAGTCGAAGGATTTTGAGGCCCTCAATATAATACCAAGAAGGCTGCCGAATTGCAAGCATCTTTTTAGGTTACAGGCAGTAGGCTACAGGCAACAGTTAGTTCTTTAAAGATTTCATCAAAGAATAAAGCATCTTTAATATTTCATCTAGAACAATCATTGCATCTTTAACCTCGATCTTGAAGTTAGGATACAATTTACTGGTAAGGATAAGTTGTGTTTCTAATTCTGAAGCAGACCCGTTAGCTATAGAAAGGAATTGAATATATTCTGCTCTATGTTCTCGCTTGGCACCTTCCGCAATATTTGATGGAATAGCGACAGCAGAACGCTGCATTTGTGATATAAGTCCGGATAATTCAGATCTAGGCAGATTGTTTGTTATTTTATAGATTTTCTCTACAAGATCCATGGACTTCTGCCAAACAGTTAGATCTTTATGCGTTCTCATTTTTGCTGTCTGTGTTACTGTCGCCTGTCGCCTGCGCACTGTTGCCTGTCTTGGGTTTTGTCCAAGAAGCAAATTTGCAGACCGGCCAGTTTTTGCAGCCGTAAAAAGTTTTTCCTCTTTTGGTATGCCTGACCACAATATCCCCACCGTCATCCGGACACTTGGCATTAATTTTTTCTTCCAAAGATTCCGTATGCTTGCACTCCGGAAAACCGGAACAAGCCAGGAACTTGCCAAACTTGCCAATTCTGACAATCAGCTCTTTCCCGCACTCAGGACACTTTTTACCAGCAAACTCTACTTCCATTTTCACTTTTTTAGCTTTCTTTTCCGTCTCAATCAACTTTTTCTCAAATGGTTCATAAAACGTTTTAATGGTTGGGCGCCACTGCCTTTCCCCCCTGGCTATCTCATCCAGCTCATCCTCCATTTGAGCGGTAAAAGCATAGTCAATAATATCCGCAAAATACTCCATCAAAAAATCAATGACAGTTGTACCCAGTGAGGTTGGAATAAATTTTCTCTCCAATTTTTCCACATAAAACCGCTCCTGAATGGTAGATAAAATCGGCGCATAAGTAGAAGGCCGGCCAATCCCCAGTTCCTCCAGTTTTTTAATCAAAGAAGCCTCATTATATCTCGGGGGAGGTTCTGTAAAATGCTGGCCTGGTAAAAGCTGAATCAGGTTAAGCGGCTCTTTTTCTGCAAGTTTCGGCAGTATTTTTTCTTTATCTTCTTCTGTCCCCTGTTCACTGTCACCTGTACCCTTGCCATATAGCTTTAACCAGCCATCGAACTTAATTACACTACCGGTTGCCCGAAGGAGATAGTTGCATGTCATTCTGGCTTGTCCAGAATCCTTCCTTAAAGATTCTGGAGTCCTCACTTCTTTCGTCCCCAGAATGACATTGTTGCCGGCACTCACATCCACCGTGGTCTGATCTATCACCGCCTCATTCATTTGACAAGCCACAAACCTTTTCCAAATCAGCTCATAAAGCCGGGCATGATCTTTATTCATACTTGAAATTTGTCTGACGACTGACGACTGACGACTGACGTCTGTGACCCTGATCGCCTCATGCGCTTCCTGGGCATTTTTGGATTTAGACTTAAAAACCCTGGCCACACTTGGCAAATAAGGTTTGCCAATAAAATTTCCAATATAGTCTCTTACTGCTCCGATTGCCTGAGAGGATAAATTAACAGAATCTGTCCTCATGTAGGTAATCAACCCGTGTTCATACAAAGCTTGGGCGAGCATCATGGTTTTTTTGGCAGACATTCCAAGTTTATTTGCTGCCGCCTGCTGCATAGTTGAAGTGGTAAACGGCGGATAAGGGAAACGGCGAACCTCTCTTTGGGTAACCTTAGAAACTTGATACTGCGCTTTTTCCAAATTTTTAACATGCCCATCTGCTTCCTCTTTACTGCCGATTTCCAGTTTCTTGCCGTTTTGCTCTATTAAAGTGGCAATGAAACTGTCGCCTGTTGCCTGTCCACTGTTACCTTCCAGCTCTACCTCAATATTCCAATACTCCTCTGCCTTAAAAGCAACAACTTCCCTTTCTCTTTCCACTATCAGCCGCAGGGCCACGGATTGCACTCTTCCGGCAGACAACCCTCTTTTAACTTTTTCCCATAGCAAGGGAGAAAGTTTATAACCTACCAACCTGTCCAGTACCCTTCTGGCTTGCTGGGCATCGACCAGCTTTAGATCGATACTTCTGGGATTCTCAAAGGCTTCCTTAATGGCTTGTTCTGTAATCTCATGAAACACTACTCTTTTAATATCTGTTTCCCCACTTTGCACTTTGCACTTTGCACTTTTCACTTCAGAATTGCGCAGCAATTCTGACAAATGCCAGGCGATCGCCTCACCTTCCCGATCAGGATCTGTAGCCAGCCAAAGGGTATCTGCTGTCTTTGCCACTTTTTTTAGCTCATTTACCCTTTTTTTCTTATCGCGGGGGATAATATACTGGGGCTCAAAGTTTTTATCCACATCCACTCCCAGCTCAGACTTGGGCAGGTCCCTGACATGCCCCATGGAAGCTTCAATTTGATATTTATCACCCAGAAATCTTTGCAGTGTTCTTGCTTTTGTAGGTGATTCCACAATTACTAAATTAGTCATAAACTTTTCTTTGTTGTCACTTACGAGTGTAACGAAGAATCTCTTGCGAATGCAAGATCCATTATATGGAGGTCGTCAAATCTTTAATCCTGAAAATCGCTGTCCAAAACTTGTGGCTCGATAGAATCCAGTTCTTTTTGTAAATCAGTACTGCCATCATATTTAACTTCTTTGGGAGGATTGTAGGCAGGAGTTGATGGCTGCACTGTTGATTGCCCGGTTGCTTTTTTAACTCCGGGATTTATCAGTAACCCATTCTGATTAGACAAATATCTAACGATCGTCAATAATATAACTAATAACAACAAAACTATCACGATCGTCAGTATTTTGTTTTTATTCATTTAATGCCCTTCCTACTTCACTCTTAGCTCTTAAGATTTTATTTTTTAAAACTTCCAAACTGCTTCTCAAACTGGCCTGGGAAGAATATTTTTGGGCCCGTTGAAAGGCCAGCGCTTCTGCGCTGTAAGTCACCCAATAATCAGCGTTTTTAATCGGGGTATCTGTCCCCCCAAAAGCCACCCTGGTTTCCGTAATTCCTTTTCTTCTTCTAAGTTCTTCCATAATTGCCGCCAGCTTTAATATGTCTGTTTCAAACCTGTCACAAACTTTTTGGTTTATTTGGTATAAGGAATTTAACCCCCCTTTGTCATTCTGAGCGGAGCGAAGAATCTCTGGACTTGTTCCAGAAGTTGTGACCGCAAAAACAGTTATTGGTACAAAAACTGCCAGTATTCCTAAGAGGAAAATTATTTTCTTCACTACTCTAGCATAGCATTTTTAACAAAACAGGCCAAGAAAACTTTACTAAAACTTAACGATCGTTACAAAACGCTAAAGTCTGTACCAAACCAATTTAGTGTACGACCGCATCATGAAATGATATAAAAGGGGAATTTAGCCTGCAACTCAGCCTGCAACTCCCGAAGTTATAAAACGATTACAAAACCCGATCAATCATACTTTTGTGAGGGTCATGAAGAAAGTGTCTGGATACGGGGGTTTAAAGAATAATGACACGCGTTCTGGTATCATTTGATACTTTTTAAGAAATTCCGCAAGGTTAACGTCTGTAAAAACTGTTTTTTCTAATGCAAAATCCTTATAGTCAATCTCCATTAGCCATTTTACAATATCAGGATTGTAGTATTCTCCAATATTTATTATTCCACCTAATTTTGTAACACGGGCCAGTTCACCCAAGTAATGTCGATCCTGCGAGGAAATACCACTCTGATTTCTAACTGGAGAACAATCAAAGTCGTCCTTCAAGCGTAACACAGCAAAAACATTCATCAACCAGAGCTCGTCTACTGTGTCAGATAATAAAGGAATAGAGCTTATCGCACCTTGGACAAACAATTTTGGCCTAAGTAGAGAGTCACGAGGTTTATACTTATCTATAGCAAGATACTTTGCTGTTCCACCTGCGACTCGGCTTGTAACTTCACGAAAAGAATCTAGGACTGGTGCATCTCCTGGTCCAATTTCAACAATGACTTTTTTACCACTATATTCACAATTCATAGAGTGAATTATAGCAAGGAAGCGTGGAGAAATCAAACTATGGGGTGTATCTGAAAGATCTATGCAGAAAGTAAATCCACTGTAGCTTGAAAAGGTTGACCCTTTACAAGCTCATTCTGCAGAATTAATTTGGAAAGTTTGGCTTCCAGGGTATCTTGCAGCAGGCGGCGCATGGGGCGGGCTCCCATCACCGGGTCAAAGCCTCTTTTAGCAAACTCTGCCACCAAGCCGGGATCAAATTCCACCAAATACCCTTTTTCTTTCATCTGGGCTTGCAAAGCGGAGAGTTTGATTGCCACAATTTTTTGCAGGTCTTCCGAAGACAGCGGCTTAAACAGTACTACCGCATCAAACCTATTAACCAGCTCCGGTTTAAAAACTTTGAGAAGCTCGTCATTAACCTGTTTATCCATCTGCGCCAGGGTCCGACCCTGTTCTAAACCTTGGGCAATGGTTAAACTGCCGGCATTTGAAGTAGCAATAATAATCGCATTGGTAAAATCTACTGTCCGGCCCCCGGCATCAGTTAATCTGCCGTCTTCTAAAACCTGTAAAAATAAAGTTAAGATTTTAGCATCTGCTTTTTCAAACTCATCCAAAAGCAGTAATGCATACGGCCGCTGCCTGATATCCTCTGTTAACTGTCCTTCCTCCCCTGACCCACCAATCAACCGACTCACTGACTCACTGTTTTGATATTCAGACATATCAAATCTGATGAAGGCACCCGCTCCTTTGAAGTACACTTCCGATAAAGTTTTAGCCAGCTCTGTTTTACCAACTCCGGTCGGGCCAACAAACAAAAATGACCCGATCGGTCTTCTCTCTTCACGAAGGCCGGTTACAGAACGCCGCAGGGTATCAGCTACAGCTTTAACCGCCTGCTCTTGGTCGATTAACCGCTGGTGTATTTCATCTTCCAAATTAAGTAACTTATTTTTATCAACAGTCCCTACCTCCATTAAAGGAACTTTAACCCTTTGGGAAATAACTCTTCTGACGACCTCCTTCGTCACCCATCTGTTGACGGGTTGCGTTAAAGCCTCTTTTAAAACACTGATGGCGGAATCCGGTAAAACACGATCATGAATCAATTTCTGGGAAAGTGCCACTGCAGTCTTTAAAGCTATAAAGGTAACTTTAACTTTGTTCTTTCTTTCTGCCTCAATCGCCCTGTCTTCTAAGATTTTAAGAGTATCATTTACAGTGGCCGGCAGGATCTCCACCTTGATAAAAAGCCTGCTGAAACTGCCATTTTTTTCTAAAATTCTACTGTAATTTTCCGTTTCCGTAGTCCCGATAAATTGAAAAGTATCAGATTCAAGGTATGGCTGCATTAGTGAATATAGATTTAAACTGCCTCCTGCCTCACCCATCCCCAGCTCATGAATCTCTTCTATGGCGATAATGACATTTTGGGCAAAGCCTATTTCTTCAAAAACTACCTTAATCCGCTCAGCTAGTTCCCCTTGAGTTTTGATCCCTGATAAAAGCTTCGTTAAATCCAAAAGGATAATTCTTTTGGTAGCCAGAGCATCCGGCGCATCTCCAATCAGTATTAGTTTTGCCAAATATCGCAAGGTGGCTGTTTTACCGGAGCCAGGTGGTCCCACCAAAATCACATTTTTACTGCTAGTTTGGGACAAAATGTTGACAATTTCTTTCAAAACGTCCTGCTCGCGAACTAAATCAGGAAAACCTTTCGAGCTAGCTTCCTTTGTTAAATCAACGCTGACTAGATCCAAATTTGGTGTCGGCACTCCCAACCATCCCCGATTAGTTCCTTTTAAGTGACGGATCGTAAAATCGCCGTCCCAGATGTATACCCTTCTCCAGGTATTTTTTTTCTTTTCCAGATACATTAAAGCCTGTTTAAAATCATCCGGTGTAAGTTCCAGCTTGGTTAAATAGGTATCAATGTGGGGAAACTCAGAAAGGGCAGCCACAAAAAAATGGGTCGGACGCAAATATTCACTGCCGTAAAGCTTACCCAACTCCAGAGCCTTCTTTGCCACCTCCTCCGGATCGGCAATTTCAAAATCCGGAAAACCATTTAGTTGAATTTCCAGATTAGATAAAAGATCTGCTACTTCCCGGCTTTCCAAAAGTTTTTTAAAGTTTAAGTTCTCCGGTTTAACTAATGAGGCCCTCCAAAGATCTTCAGCACTTTTACCAATTTGCCAGATTTTCTTATGGGGACTGAAGACTATATCCAGGAAAAATAAGCCTAAGCCACTAAAAAACAATACTCGGCTTAAAATGTGAGGGGTATCTGTAAATGCCAGTACCGGCAGTATTAACCAATAACCCCCTATCAAAAGCAGGACTCCAGTAACGATCCCAAAAGCAAAAAGCCCCAGCAGAATCCTGCTTAAACGAAATATCAGGCTCAAAACTCTACCCACAAACGAGCAGTCATGAAAAAGCGGAGTAAAAAGCAGCTTCCACATGAGTCCCACTGCCAAATCCTCTTCTAAAAAGAGCATTAAATTTTTCCAGGTCCGGATAAAAAAGGCAAACGAGTCCGGATACCAAAATTTTAATAAACTAATTGGCAGTGTTAGGTATTTCATAGTGACTAGTCGCTAGAGTCTAGAGTCAAGTAATTTTTTCCTAGACTCTAGATTCTAGACTCTTGACTCTATCTTGCTCTGATTAAATTCCCCTCTGTATCAAGCTCTACAAAATGTTCTGCCCTTCCCTCCAGGTATGCCGGGCATTGGTTTTCCGGCAGGTCGTCGGTAGGCAAGCGGGGACTGTGGGCAATATCAGCCACCCACCCGGGCATTAAAGCATCTGAAAGACAAGGGCCGGTTGAGAAATCTTCACTCACTTTCTTCCTTTGACGGTAAACATGTTGAGCTTGATTAACAGCAGTATCAATTTCACTTTTAGAAGTTGATTTCAGTGCTGCATTATTGAAGATAAGTGTAAAGATAGCGGTTAAGATAACAACAATTAAAGCAATCAGAAACAGGATTAGTTTGGGCATAATTAATTGTTGGTTGCAGTTACTTCTTGCAGTATATCCCAGCACCCATGCTCTCTACAAGTCCTGAAATCTCCATTTTCAGTAGCAAAGCAGAAATTTTTGGGGAAGGAAAATTTAACTGTCTGCCAATCTCATCAATATGTCTGCTCTCGTTTTCTAAAACTTCCAAGATTTGTCTTTCTTCTTCCGAAAGATCCCTTTCGTTCTTGACTCTTGACTCTAGACTCTTGACTCTATTAATTCCCAACTCTTCCAAAATCTCTTCCGGACTAAATACGATCCTCGCCCCCTCCCGAATCAGATCAATCGGACCTTTTGACAAATCAGAAGTAATTGGACCGGGAACAGCAAAAACTTCACGACCCTGCTCTAAAGCAAGCCTAGCAGTAATAAGCGACCCGGAATCTTCTGCCGCTTCAATCACCAAAACTCCCAAAGATAGTCCCGATATAATCCTGTTCCTTGCCGGGAAATTCCCTGGGAGTGATGGATAATTTGGCGGAAACTCGGAAATAACTGCTCCAAAGTTATCTGCAATTTTTGCCGCCAGGCCCCTATTTTCCGGAGGAAAAATATTATTTAATCCTCCGCCCATTACTGCAATTGTCTTACCATTCTCCGAGACTGCTGTCAAATGTGCCTGTGCATCTACCCCCCGGGCCAACCCGGAAACAATAGTTAAACCGGCTAAACTTAAGCCTTTTGTAAACTTCTCTGTTACAACTTTACCGTAACCAGTTATTTTTCTGGTTCCCACCACCCCGATCGCTTTTTTATCCCAATCCGGCTCCCCTTTATAATAAATTACTATCGGCGGATCATAGATTTGGGCTAATAATTTTGGGTAAGCCTCATCAAAAATCGTAATCCACTTTATACCGCTTTCAGCAATCTTTTTGGCATAAGTTTCCGGATCCAGTTTTTTCCGGGTTTCCACCAAAAGATTAACCGTGTTTCTAAAAATGCCCAGCTTCAGAAGCTCATTTTCATTTGCTTCCCAAGCCAGCTTCGGGTCTTTAAAATATTCTAAAATGGCCCGTAACCTAATCGGCCCCAGTCCATCAATGGAATGAAGCGCCAACAAATACGGAATATTATTCACTACTCATAGTATCTCACATTCGTGAGAGATTCTTCTCCGCCAGCTGGCGGATCAGAATAACAAGAGGCGATTTTCCTATTCCCCCAAACTTTTAGCTGATTCTGTAGCAACAGTATAAACATCTTGTACCAGCTTACTTTTATCCGGAGAAAAATAATATCGGTATAATTCTTTGGCAATTGGGGCGGCCACGGAAGAACCTTCTCCTCCGCCTTCTATCAAAATCGTTAAAGCAATCTTGGGATCATTAGCCGGGGCAAATGAAGTGTACCAAGCATGAGTTCTATTTTTTGGATCGCCATACTCCGCTGTCCCTGTTTTGCCGGCTGTTTCAACAGGAAAGGTGAAAAACGGCCAGGCTGTCCCACCTGCTTTTGGAACTAATTTTAACCCTTTCTTTACTAAATCAATCTTCTCTTTTGGAAACAAATTGGAAACTAAAACCTTTGGCTTGCCGGAAAGAAGAAGTTGTGGTTTATATAAAACCCCATCAGCTGCAATATAGGAGGTTATTCCCAAGATCTGCAAAGGCGTGGTCAAAACAAACCCCTGTCCTATTGCCATATGCAGTGTGTCTCCCGGATACCAAGGCAGTCCGAAAGTTTTTTCTTTCCATTCATTATCCGGCACCAATCCTTGATCCTCACCCGGCAAATCAATTGTAAGTTTTTTTCCTAAATATAATTTCTTTGACCATTCAACCAGCGCCTTCTCCCCAATAAGCCTGGCGATTTCATAAAAATAAATATCGTTTGAGCGCTGCAACGCCTTTAACAAATTAACAGAACCTTCTACCTTTCCGTATTGGTTAAAGTACCAGTTACTAAACTTGTATGGCCCCAGAAACAATACCCCGTTATCCTGAAAGGTGGTGTTTTCAGTTACTTTACCGGATGCCAAGGCAGCGAGGGACGAGACAATCTTAAAGGTGGAACCCGGCGGATAAGTACCTCCTATTATACGGTTTAGGATCGGGGCAGTTTCGCTGGAAAAAATCTCACTAATGATACTGTCATCAGGATTTTGGGTAAACAAATTTGGGTCAAAAGAAGGAAACGATACAAGCGCCAAAATCTTGCCACTGCCGGGATCCAAGGCTACTGCGCCGCCGCAACAGCTACCTGATTTTTGAAGAGCCTCTTGCATTAAAGCAAAAAGCCTCTCTTGCAAGGAGGCGTCAATCGACAAATACACATTTTGTCCCGGGATAGAGGGCTTAAATCTTAAAGTCCGGACTTTTCGGCCTAAAGAATCCACCTCGATAATCTCACCACCATCTACTCCGCGCAAGGTTCCCTGGTACTGCGCCTCCACCCCCATTTGGCCAATTTGATCCCCTTGACGGTACCCCTTAAATTTATCATCTTTAAGTTGCTCCTTAGAAATCTCTCCTAAAAATCCCAAAACATGAGCAAATGCGGCGCCTAACGGGTAATTCCTGACATTATCAACCTCCAAATCTAAAAACCGGGGATCTTTCTTAACTTCCCACTCCAGAGCCTCTTCTCTTGTCACCAATCTGACTTTGCCTCCATTTGTTTTCTGCTCATTTAAACGAAAGGCTGGTGAATTGGCTGCCAAAATCTTTCCGTTTCGGTCGTAGATCACCCCGCGGGGGGCATGAACTACCTTAACTTGAACACGGTTTCCGTCTGCCAAACTTCTGTTTTCACTGCCTCGGACTATCTGCAGGTGAAAAAGCCGCAAAAATATAATAAAAAAAGATACCAAACAGACGGCGGAAAAAAATATTAACCTCCAAACAGGCTTTTCGGCTGTTTGCTGCTCATCGGGCCGAAAATTTGGTAAAAGGACATCAGTCCAGTGAGAAAACTCCGATCTTTTAAAATGCCCAGTTTTAACCGTTACTTTTACCACCTCTTCGGAAAAACCAGGACCTAAGGATTTTCTTTTTTTCACCATAAGTTAGGGACTAGTCGCTAGAATCTAGAGTCTAGAATTTATTTTCCTTGACTCTTGACTCTAGTCACTAGATTCTTAATTTAATTTCTTTTCTAACAATAAATCGCTCTTCCCAAAATCTAATTATGTAAAGAGTTGGCAAAGACAAGAAAGAAACAAGAATTACTCCGGAAAATTCCCATACACTGTGGCGGAGGAGTGAATTTATAACCTGGTTTAAAGATAAAAATACTGCAGTTATTGGCACGATAAGTAACGGGTTTCCTGCCAGCCGGATTTTTGACAACATTTGGGTCACTTGGACAATACTTAAGTAGATTAAACTCTGAAGGCCTAATGCACTTAAGTTTAAATGGGCAGTTAAAAGGCCAAAAGCAAAGGCAAGATAAAGATTACTCTTGTCGGATTTTATATATGCCCGGCAAATTAGAATTAACAGACATAAGTCTATCGGCAAAATTGTAGTTTGCAAGAAAGCAGCTACTATTAATGTAATGATTAAGGTCTTCATAATTAGAGTCGTCAGCTGTCAGCCTTCAGTCGTCAGACTTATTTGTCTGATAGCTGAAGACTGATGACTGATAGCTATTCCTGGATCACAAACACTAACTCCAAATCCCTGATATCAAATACAGGTTGAACCTTTGCCTGCTTAAACACTTCATTTTCCCTCTCCAGCACTTTTGTCACCCGGCCTAAAATAAGCCCCCGGGGCAAGAATCCTTCCAGTCCTTCCGAATAAACCAAATCCCCCTCTGTTATCTTCTCTTCATGCAATATCTTATCCATTAAAACTTCAGTCCCGAATTGTCCTACGACTACCCCTTTTGCCCTGCCTTCATTATTTTGCGAGAATGCGGCTACTTTTGAGCTCGGATCTGTCGGCAACTCTATATTTGAAGATGCAGAAGAAACAGCAACCACTTTACCCACAAAGTTATCTTCAAACACAACTGCCTGGTTTACCTTAATACCGGAGGCTGTACCCTTATCTATTTTTAAGTATCTGCCCAGTCCAATCGGCCTGGCCGGCAGGAGATTATAAGTCCCGGGATCAAGATGTCTTTCCTGAGAAATTAAACTTTCGGTTTCTGCCAGCTTTTTCCGAAGCTCGGCATTTTCCGAAAGCAGTTTTCCGATCTGCTGCTTTAAAGCCTTGTTTTCCTGGGCAGCAAAACGGGCCTGGAAAATAAAATGAAATTGCTTGCCAATATTTCTGTTGGTATTATAAATCCCAAAAGAAATCGGATTAGTAACATAATAAAAGGACCTTTTTGGCAAATCTAAAAGTTTAACAGTGTCCAAGAAAAAAATTAACAAACTAAAAAATATTAAAATCAGGAATGCTTTAATATCAGGGATAACCTTAGTCACTGCGGATCAATATACCACAGCTTGCCACTAGCTACAAACTTGCGAATTGTGTAAACACATATGCAACACATTCTTCTAAAAATGTCCGGTATTTATGCAGGCTTTTTGGTATTCACCATGCCACTTTCTACAGAATTAAGTCCAGGTACAAAAGATTTAATCTAAATACCATTACTTAAATATTCATCCCAACTTTTGATCTCCAGATCTGCCATTTTCTTACATTTTCTTATTAGTTAATGCTGAAACCAACAGTTCTGCTGCTTGTAAATTAGTGATCAGGGGTATTCCTAAATCAACACAAGTCCTCATCATCACCAAAACAAGCCACCTCCCCGGTGGAAGACATCTCTACCCGAAGCCGGGGGTCTACCCCTTTAATTCGGCTAGATGAAATGAAAATCACAATTTATGACTCTAAGACTTGGTTTTATTTAGAGTTACGGGATATCTCTTGATTAACTCGTGCCAATTTTTCTTGCATAGCTATATCTATCTGATAAGGTAAACGTTTGGCCTCTTTTCTCAAAACACAGTCTTGCAACAGGTTAGTTTCTAAAAAATTTTTTATTGTTGCATCATCTACCCTGGGGGTTAACGAGAGAGTCCCTTCAGCAAAACCGCTTACATGTAACCCAGATTCTAGATTAAAGGATAGATCGTCCGAACCTCTCAACTTTGTAGTTTGTGTACAACCTACATATAAATAGAGATTTTCACTATGTGAAGACCAATCTAACACGAGCCTATATCCGACGTGTTCAAGATGCCGACCAAATTTAGTTCTTTCGGAGCCAGACACTTGATAACTATCTCCTGGTAGTTGTGTGTTCGCCCAGTATGTTTCCCTCTCCTTATGAAACCCAAACCTTCTCTCATAGACTTCTTCATATTTTGACCATGGCTCCTGATATTCATAAGTTAAAGATGCGTGTTTTGATCTTCCTTCTACCCAGGTATAAATGCTAGTTTTATGCCGTTCTTTAGGATCATGGTATTCTTTTACACTTACGATACCACCCCTCCAGACTTCTCTCTTGATTTTTTCCAGCATCGCTACAACCCCCAACCTATCAAAGACCCCCAGTGCCCACTCCATTTCTTGTCTTATCCTCTCTTGTGCTTCTTCTTCTTGTTTTCTTTTCCCCAGCCTTTCAACTTCTCTTTCTTCTCTTTCTGTAGCTCTTCGTGTTAATTCTGGCTCTAATCCTTCCAAAAATCCCATAATGTAAGTTTTATAGTATATTTTGGGGCTGGAGTCAAGTAAATTTTGTCATTTCGATGAAGATTTATCTGACAACGGTTAGCTCTGGAGACGGAACAATTCCCAAACGATCCTCAACCTTAGTAAGTCTTTTATCTTCTTTTCCGATATCATCAAAGTTGCCTTCCGCTTTCATTTCAATTCTTTTTAAAGTAGCTGTATGTAAATCCTGTGTATCTTTAATATCTTCAAGGCTCATTGTAACCTTCTCGACCTGATCCCACAGAATGACCTGCTTTCTGCCTTGATCATTTAATTGTTTCCCCTGGGAATCCAGCTTTTCACCCTGGGCATCTAATTTTTCATTAATTACAGATTGCTGTTCCTTTAGTGATTTAACGTTAGAAGATGTTGCAACTAAATAAAGTTCCTGGTGATCAACTTTACTCTTAAGCACTTCTACTAATTCTTTGAGTGGTCTTATTGCGCCTTTCAGAAGATCTTCCAGTTTCTTTGTATCGTCTTTACTCATGCTTTCATATTATGAAAACTTTGATAAAGTTTCAAGATATATTAAATGTATCAAAACTTCAGCTTTTAAAAGTCCACTTGCAAAGCTTTTAATCTTTGAGATATAGTCTAGGCACTTATGAATTCTTTTTTAGATAAGCTTAAGAGTAAATGGGAAGAAAATAAGTTTGTCTGCATTGGTTTGGACAAAGCAGATTTTGAATTTAATAAAAATATCATTGATACTACCGCAGACTTAAGTTTAGCTTACAAACCCCAAAGCGCTTTTTATGAAGCAGACGGAGCTGCCGGCCTGGAAGCTCTTAAAAAAACTATCCAGTATATCCGGGAAAAAGATCCTAATATTCCGATTATTTTGGACGCCAAAAGGGGTGATATTGGCAGCACTAATGAGGCTTATGTCAAAGCCATCTTTGATGACTTAGGCGTTGACGCAGTTACCGTCCATCCATATTTAGGGAAAGAAGCGGTAGAACCATTTTTACAAAGGGCTGAAAAGGGCATTATCGTACTGGTCAGAACATCAAACCCCGGGGCCGGAGAA
This sequence comes from Candidatus Daviesbacteria bacterium, assembly GCA_016184225.1. Lineage (GTDB taxonomy): Bacteria > Patescibacteriota > Microgenomatia > Daviesbacterales > UBA10151 > UBA10151. Next base: position 36,077 of record JACPDA010000005.1, on the reverse strand, counting down.
TTTCAGGATTTAGAAGTTTACCCTGAGCGAAGTCGAAGGGGAAAACCGCTTTACCAGGTTGTGGCTGAGCATGTAGCCAAAGAGTGGAATCAAAACAACAATTGTGCCGTGGTGGTAGGAGCTACGTATCCTGATGAAATCAAAAAGGTCCGTGAGATTATAGGAGACATGCCGATTTTAGTACCGGGTATCGGAGCCCAGGGCGGAGATTTGGAAGCCACCATAAAAAATGGTTTAAATAGTCAGAAGCAAGGATTAATAATTTCCTCCTCCAGAGGAATTATTTTTGCCCCCAACCCCCGAGAAGCTACCCAAACCTTACATTCACAAATCCAGGAGATCTTAGCAAATGTCTAATCTTACAAAAAACCAAGAAGAACTGGCAGATCTCCTGTTAAACACTAAAATTGAGGCTAAAGTTATCAGGCGCCAGCAGCGACAGGACGGCACATACTACCTGGAAGAAACCCAAAGGCCCACCAGCCCTATTGATTTTAGCCAGGGTCCCGGGGAATTTGCCCTAAAAGTTCATGAGATCAAACCAGACGCTCCACTTTCACCTATTTATGTCAATTTAAGAAACCTGCCGGATGAACTTTTAACCAAAATTGCCCAGGTTTTATCTGAAGTTCAACTGGAAACTCCTCAAGATTATTGCACCGGAGTGCCGAAAGCTGCTTTGGTGATTGCCCAAAAATTTTCAGAAGCATCCGATATCCCTTTTATAGATGTATTTGAAAAAATTGGCCAAAATACCGATCGGAAAATTGTTATTAAAGAAGGAATCGAGCCTAAACCGGACACTAAACTCTTGGTTTTAGATGATGTCATAGCTCACGGAAAATCTAAACTGGAAGCTCTGGAAGCTGCTAAACAAGTGGGTTTTTATGTCAATATGCTGGTTTTAATTGACCGGGAACAAGGCGGGATAGAACAGGTGAAAAAAGAAGGCTGCAGAGTTTATGCAGCCATGAAGTTAACTGATATTTTGGATTATTATATGGAAAAGCAGATGATTACAAAAGAGCAATATCAAAAAAGTATTGAATATCTCTCCAAATCAAAAATTTAAACCCAAATAAGGATTCCAGATGGCGCCGGTGGCACTCCCTAAAATCACAATGGATATACGGAAAGGTTGGGGATTTGGGCAAAATGTTTTTGATTAAGGGTTACCAATGAAGCATTTACCTGCAGCGCCGAAGCGGCAATAATATAATCAGGTGCTTGAATATGTTGTTTGACATCCCGAGCCAACTCACCTGCCAGCCTGGCAATATTTTCGCTCAGATCTATTCTGTCAAACTGACTGATAAAGTAAGTCATGTCCTGAAGTTTCCTAATGCTTTTTGTGCTGGAACCAGAATATAGTTCAAAAATAACGATTGTTGGTAAGAGCAATTGCAGAGCACCTTCCGCCTCAGCGGCAGAAAGGAAATCATCCCATTTTTTACCACCACGCAGGTAATCAATAATAATGCTGCTATCTACTACGATCTTCACTTCTTAAATTACTTCTTAAATTTTAGTCCCTTGTCCCATTTTCCCATTGTCGGCCACGCGCCGGGTCTTCTAAGTGGATTGTCCTTTTCATCATAATCTTTCCAAATGCCACGAACCGCTTCAGAAGCTTTTCTAAACTCTACCCAATTAATTTTTTGCTTTTTAGGAGACATAACTGCCACTTCTTTAGCATCCCTTTCTATAATTACCTGTGTTCCCATCGCTACCTGGTTAAGCAGTTCAAAAAATCTATTCCTGGCAGCTGTAGCGGAAACTCTGATAGTACTCATATTTAATATAATACCACCTAATGTACACCTTGTCAATAGTAAATTCAGATTTTTTCTTTAATTTCCTTTGCTAAATAGGGGTTCCACATGGCTCCGGTGGCCGACATTACAGCATCTGCCCCGGCTTGCCTGTATTCAAAATAATCTTCCGGCTTAGTTACTCCACCCACACCTATAATTTTTACTGTACCCTGTACCCTGTACCCTGTTACCTTTCTCAGTCTTTTGACCATATCCAGGCCGGCCCACTTAATCCCAGCTCCACAAACCCCTGAACGGAGCCTATTATTTCCCGGTAATGCCTGCTTACCTTCCTGATTCACCACTTCAGCTGAAATGGTATTAATGGCCGCAATAGCATTGGCATATTTTCCGGCTATTTCCACCAGCTTTTTCAAATCTTCATCAGAGGTATAGTAACCAACTTTTAGGACCAAAGGGGTGTCGCCAATTTCTTTCCTGATGGCTTCACAAACCTTTTCCGTCATTTCCAAGTTATAACAAACTAAGCCTTCATTACCTATATTTGGGCAGGACAAATTGGCTTCCAGCACTTTGGCACCGGTTTCTTTTGAGAGCTTGGCAGCCAAAGCATAATCAGCCACAAACTCTTCCGCAGTTTGACCTTCCCGGACAGTACCCATAAAGCTTAAAACCAAAACCTGGCCGGCTCCGGCAGAGAAAAAAGCCTTTTTAACATCTTCCTGCCAAACATTAGGCTTCTTGGAAGGCACTCCAAAGGAGTTGGTAATGGACAGAGGCTCGGAGTAATTATTGTCTGCAATAAGCTTAGTTTTAGCCTTCTCAGAGGTTAAATCGCCTTCGAGTTTTACAGCCAAAATATTGGGGAAAGGATGGCAGGGGAAGACAGAGCTTCTGACTGTTTTATAAACACAAATATCAAAGCCCTTCTCAAAAGCAGCCTTACAAAACTTAGCATTTATCAGTGGACCTGCCGGAATTCCGAATGGAGTAAAAACTTTTTGCCCTAAAAAATCCTCTTTTGGCTCCCCTGTTTGCTCGAGGATTTCCCCTTCGACAAAAGCCCCAAACGGCCCCTGGTCATAATTATCTTCATAGCTTTTATTCGGATCGTAGAAAGGCATCTGCAACATGATCAAATTTTAACATATAAAAATCGTCATTGCGAGCGATTAGTCCCGATTCAATCGGGATTAGCGAAGCAATCTTAGTGGGAATAAATCTCATATCAAGATTGCCACGTCACTCGATGACTCGTTCCTCGCAATGACGTAAGACAACAATCCTGGCCTACCTTAATCCACCTGTTACTTTAACCTTAGACAGCAAATTCAGATTATCTAAGACTTCCCCGCAACCCCGCACTACTGTAGTCAGCGGATCATCTGAGATATAAACCGGCAGTTTTGTTTCTTCAGCAATCCTTTTATCCAAACCCCGAATAAGCGACCCCCCGCCTGTTAAAAATATTCCTCTTTCCACTATATCGGTCAAAAGTTCCGGCGGGGTTTCTTCCAAGATCTCCTGAACTCCGGAAATCATTTGTGAAACAGTTGGAGCCAGCGCTTCCCTGATCTCGGCTGCTGTTACCTTTAGTGATTTTGGCAGTCCATTGGACAAGTCTCTCCCCCGGATCACTGTAGCCGCTTCATCTTTATCCTTATTTGGGTAAGCAGAGCCTATTTCTATCTTGACGTCTTCTGCTGTTCTCTCCCCAATCAACATGCCGTACCTCACCCGCATATAATTTATAATCTCTTCATCCAATTCATCCCCGGCAATCCGAAGGGATTTATTTAAAACCATCCCGCCTAAGGATATAACTGCAATCTCGGTCGTGCCTCCCCCGATATCCACAACCATTACCCCTTCCGGATCTTCAACCGGCAGTTTCGCGCCGATTGCCGCTGCCATCGGTTCTTCAATAAGGTATGCCTCCCTGGCTCCGGCCGAAAGACAAGCATCCTGCACGGCACGTCTTTCCACTGCAGTCACGCCTGAGGGGATACCGACTACCACCCTGGGCCTAGGGATTCGGGGTAGTGAAAACATTCCCCTTCCCGGATTATTGTGGACTTTATGGATAAAATAGCGAAGCATGGCCTCGGTGGTGTCAAAATCGGAGATGACTCCGTCCCGCAAGGGCCTGACTGCCTCTATTGCTGCCGGGGTGCGGCCTAACATTCTTTTGGCCTCCCGCCCGATGGCTAAAACCTGCCGGGTTTTTTTATGAAGTGCTACCACAGTGGGCTCCCGGATGACAATTCCTTTGCCTTTGACCAACACCAGAGTATTAACAGTACCCAAATCTATGCCGACATCAAATGACAAAAGCTCCCAGAGTTTCCCAAACATGATGGGAGTTTAACACACTTTTAAACTTTTAAGAAAGTACCTACCAATAACCCAATTGCTGTGGCCAACCCTCCAATAGTTAACATCTCGGCTGCGCTCCTAAAAGCTATCTCTTTGACTATTTTACCCTTGAGGTAACCTACAACAAAAAGGCTTACCAGCGCAGCTGCCACACTTACAACCCTGGCAATATCTACCGGCAGGATTAAAAATGGCAAAATCGGCACCATACCGGCCACAAAATAAGAAACAAACATCAGCAAAGCCCCCATCAGCAAATCATCCTTATGCCTGTGTCTTTTATCCAGTTCATGAACAGCTTTCTCTGAAGAATATTCACCGGCTGCCATGGAAGACGCTTCCACGGAAATTGCCACGAATGATGCCATAATAATAATTGCCGGATCGGAGACCCCGGCAGAAATCCCTACCACCACCCCGGTGGTAGAAACCAACCCATCCTGGAGTCCAAACATCACACTTCTGAAATAATCTTCATCCAATCTAATTTTCATTCCATTAATTAAAACTTAAATTGAACCTGCAAAGAAGCGTTTAGGGCTGATGCTAAACGTTTTAGAAAAGAAAGTGAGGGACTGGTCCGGGCTTGTTCTACCCGGGAAATAACGGATTGAGTCGTATGCATTCTTTTAGCCAGCTCTTTTTGAGTGATTTTTTTCTCAATCCTTGCCCGGATAATGGCCTTGGCAATCTCAAACTCAGGCTGAGAGTCCTCATAGAGCTTCCTAAATTTGGGGTCTTTTAGCCATTCTTTTTTAAGTTCATTCCAATCTTTCATAGTAAATATACTATATCGCAAATCTGCGATATTTTCAATGGTCAATTATTTTTGGCTTTTTTATCTAACGAATCAAAAAATTCTTCAACAAGCTTTTCCCCTTCGGCATTCTCATACAACTCTATCTGCCACTTCCCTTCCATAATCTTAAGTATACCAGGAATAATCAGCCATCATCCTCAATACCCTAAGGGCTAGTATTTGAATCTTGACAAATTTCAATACAATGATACAATAGTGGTGTATGAATAACTATGTTGTAACCAATATCAGGCTTCCTGAAGAAGACTATTTAAGGCTCAAGGAGGAAGCTGCCAAAAAAAGAAAAAGCCTCTCTGCCGTTATAAGAGAGAAAGTCGGCCAAAAAAGGCCTGATAATTATGAAAAAATTCTGCTTGCCCCTACTGATTGGTTTACTGAAAGAGATTATAAGGATTACAAAAAAATGAGGTCGGGGCTCAAAAAAAGAGCCAGGATGTATGACTGGTAAAATGGGCAAGATACTCATTGACACCTCAATTATTATTGATCACCTGCGTTTAAAAAACAAAAAGCAGACCATTCTTTACAGGTTGTTTCAAAACAAACATAGTCTATTCGCTTCCATCCTGACCCATACAGAAAGTTACGCCGGTAAAAGCGTTTGGGAAAAAGAGTCTGTGCGAAATCATTTGAAAAATATTCTAGCCGGCATAAGAATACTCCCGTTAGAGGAAAATGTTTCAGAAAAAGCCGGAGAAATCCGTGTCCGGTATAATTTAGGAATTGTTGATGCCATTATTGCCGCCACCTCAATGCTTCACGGCTTAAACCTTGCCACTTTAAATATAAAGGATTTCAAAAAAATTAAGGGCTTAAAACTTTTTAAAAATTGATACAGTAGTCATCCTCAATACCCTAAGGGCTAGTATTTAATTGAGACTCAAAGTCCAATCTATATCTGGCTCTAATCTCTTAACTCTATCTGCCGCAAATTGTCCCCATTTTCTGACTAAACCTGCTCCACCATTTCTAATCAATAAGGCCACACCAATTGTAGTCAAATCTCCTTTAATATCAGGATTGGATGCTTCAAAATAGCATTGGTACAAACAGTTGCACTCTTCAACTAATGCCTCCTTTTGTTTTCTCCATTCCGGGTCTTTCAGGCCACTGATATCATCAAACGTTAAATTGGTTCTGACTTCTTGACACACATCAATTGTCCCTCCGGCACCAATATGGATGAAATGATCCTTCTCTGGGTCACATTTCCATCTATTTGGAAAATATTCATCGCTTCTAGACAGAAAATTCCGGTTGTTTCTGACTAACCCGAATTTTTTTAAGCCGCGTAAGCCTCTATATGCAGTCGTTAATTGTTCTAAGCTTGGTACTAAACTTTCCCCTGTTGGAACGGCTGAAAAATTAACTCCTTTTTCCTGTACAACAGTCGCGCTAATAAGTATGCCATTCTCTACAGTATAGGCAGCAATTCCGGGTAAACTGTCTGCTGTTTGACTGGTCGCCACCACCTGAATTGTCGGGATAATCCCTTCCTCGGCTGCCATTCTCCCTCCTTTAATTAAATGATCCAAACCTTTTTTGGTCTCAGTATGAAGAGAGAGTGTCATACTGAGGAGCCCACTTTTTCTTAAGGCTCTGGTTTTATCTCTGGTAAGATCATCTCCGTTAGTGGCTATACCTACCAGCATTCTCTTTTTAGCAGCATATTCCACTGCTGCCAGCGTATGATCATAAAAAGGAATCCCCTCTTTAGTATACAAAGATTCTTCAAGTGGTTCCCCCCCTCTATGCTTAAAGCCCGGCTACCTTGACCATATAACCAGTCGATATTCCTACGGGTTTGCGCAACTGTCAATTCCTCTGCCGGATTCCACCGGGAAGGAACCGTACAATAGTCACAACGCCTATTGCATCCTCTGTTTATCTCCATGACAGCGTAACGGAGACTGTTTGACTTACCCCATTGACCTATGGCTTCAAATGTGGCCCTCTCAAGTCCAAGCATAATTGACTTGTAGTATAGCCGAAACTGCACAAGAGTTCAATTTTGCGGGTCAACTACTTGCTCCGCCAGCTGCTCTCTGTTAGGATAATAGTCGTCAGCTATCAGCCTTCAGCTTTCAGATTTTTCTGATTTGTCTGACGACTGACGACTGACGACTGATGGCTACTAAAATAATCGCTTACTCATTTTATGCCCTCTTTTTTCTCACCCCGTTTTTTTGGTCCTCTGCAAATTACGAGCTTTTTGAATACAACAAGATGATTTTGGTTTACGGCTTGACCGTAATTATCGTCGGGGCCTGGCTTCTTAAAATCATTAATCAGAAATCATTAATCTTTAATCGGACTCCTCTTGATATTCCCCTGCTGCTTTTCCTGGGAGCCAACATCTTTTCCACTATTTTTTCCATTGATCCACACACTTCAATTTGGGGTTATTATTCCCGCTCAAACGGCGGGCTTTTATCCATCATCTCCTACCTATTATTATATTGGGCGTTTGTTTCCAACATGGACTTTGGGAAAGTTAAAACCACTTTAAAATTTGGACTGGCCTCCGGATTTATAATTTCCCTATGGGCAATCCTAGAACATTTCGGTGTTTCTCCTTCTTGTGTAATTTTAAGGGGGGAATTCAATGCCAGCTGCTGGATCCAGGATGTCCAGGCCCGGGTTTTTGCCACCCTAGGCCAACCAAACTGGCTGGCCAGCTACTTAGCCATGCTGATCTTCCCGGCTCTGTATTTCCTCTTAACTGAGACTAAAAAATTATCCCTTTATACATACTACATAATACTTACTACATATTATTTGGCTTTTACCTTTACCTATTCCCGGGGCCCAACCTTGGGACTGATAGGCGGGGCAGTATTTCTGTCATTCTGGCTTGTCCAGAATCGATTCTGGAGTCGTCGCTCCGCTTCTCCCCAGAATGACAATGCTAAATTATTAGCCGTTACCATTACATCCTTTCTAATCATCAACCTCCTTTTTGGCTCTGCCTTGACCAGCTTTAGGCTAATTTCCAAATTTGCAGCTCCGGCCAGACCAAGCATAGCCTTACCTGCCCAATCAGGTACACAGCTGGAAAACGGCGGCACCGAATCAGGCCAAATCAGGTTTATTGTCTGGAAAGGGGCTTTAGATATATTTAAAAATTATCCCCTCTTCGGCTCAGGGGTAGAAACTTTTGCCTACTCCTACTACCAATACCGTCCGGTTGAACATAACTTAACAAGTGAGTGGGATTTTTTATACAACAAAGCCCACAATGAGTATTTAAATAATCTCTCTACCACCGGAATTGTGGGATTCGGGACATACATGTTGGTTATTGGAACATTTATATACTGGTGTATCAAACGAATTATGAATCATGAATCAAGAATTAAGGATCAAAACCATAATTCATACTTCATAATTCTTGCTTCAATTTTAGCTGCCTACATCTCCTACTTAATCTACAACTTCTTCCTTTTTTCCGTTGTCATTATTGCCATCTTTTTCTACCTCTTCCCGGCTTTAGCCTTTGTAGCCACTGATTCCTTAAGGGCTTTCAAGTGGCCTAAAAAACTATACCCTATACCCTATACCCTATACCCTATCTTATACCATCGAAAAATTTATACCAAAATTGCCAAAGGCATCGTAATTTTTTCTGCAATCTATCTTCTGTATTCCATCTTCCAGCTCTGGTATGCTGACACCTTTTTTGCCAGAGGTGAGCGGTCCTCTGATGCAGGTAATCCCGGCCGGGCATACAATTTACTGACAGTCGCTTCAAGTTTAAATAAAAATGAGCCTTTTTACCGCTCCGAGCTGGCATTCTCAGCCGCAGAGTCGGCAGCCAGTTTAGAAAGTACAGATGCCAGCCTCTCTGCAACCCTCAAAGATGAAGCTGTCTTGCAAACTGCCAAAGTTTTAAAGGAGCACCCCAAAAATGTTTCCTTCTACCGAACAGCTGTCCGGACTTATTTTGAGCTGGCCCCCATTGATAAAAACTATCTGTCTAAAACCCTGGAAACACTTGATGCGGCCATTAAGTTGGCCCCAACCGACCCCAAACTTTACTACAATAAAGCTTTGATCTTAGAAAGTATTGATAAAAAGGAGGAGCAAATTGAGGCGCTTCAAAAAGCCATACAGTTAAAACCCAATTATTTGGAAGCATTAGCCCAGCTGAAGGAGGCCACTGGATCTGGAAACACAAAATAGCTTTCAGCTATCAGTCATCAGTCGTCAGACATGAATACACATAAATTTAGAAAACTTACAGTATGGCAGCGGTCAATTCAGTTTGTGTCACTCACCTATAAGATTACTTCTAAATTTCCGAAGGAAGAAAAATATGGTCTTGTAGATCAAATAAGAAGAGCTGCTGTAAGTATTTGCTTAAACATCGCAGAGGGATCTGGTTCTGGATCAGATGCAGAATTCAGGAGGTTTCTGAGAATGGCACAGAGATCAGCTTATGAAGTAATTGCCGGATTAGAAATTGCAATTACCCTTAAGATGGCAAATGATAAAACACTCAATGGAATTATTAGTGAAGTTGATCAAATTAGCGCCATGCTTTCCGGACTCATTAAAAGTCTGAAAGCTGACAGCTGACAACTGACTACTATTATGAAATCCATCGGAAAAGCCATCGCTGAAGTTAAGTTTAAGGATAGACCTAAGAATATTTCCAAGGAATTCCAAATGTATGGGGTGTATTTGGCTGAAAGTTTGCAAGATACCAAGCATTATTCACTCTATATCAAACTGGCCAAAGAGGTTGACCGCAACACCTTAGAGGAAGCCTTAAATTTTACCAAAGGATATTACAGCGCTAAATCCAAAGCCCGGATCTTTATGTGGAGATTGCAACAATTAAAGCAAAAATGAAAATTACACTAGTGTCATTATTTGCTCACCGGGTAAGCGGAATATAGGGATAGCGGCTTTTTCACATTGCCGACGCACTTCTTCCAAGTTGTCAGTCATGGATGTTATCATTTTAAGAAAAAGTGGCTTACTAACTCTCGATCTTCTCCTGGTGTGGAAATTCGGATCTAGGACCAATCGTACTGACTCGTAACTAACTCCTGCATGCTCTGTTAGTCGGGCTATATTTACCCCCTTTTCTTTCATAAAAGCAGCAAACCCGGCTGCTAATTCTGGAGTTCTAGGAATATAGTGTTCTTTGTAGCTCATTTTTCAATTATAACAAAGAAATGTTACAATTCCTTCATGTTATCTGTAGTTAAAGCACCAGATCCAAAATTAAGAGTTAAAACCAAGCCGGTTAAAAAAATTAACCAAGCACTAAAAAATACCTTAAGAGAAATGGTGAGGCTCACGAAAACCTTTAAAGAGCCGGAGGGTGTGGGTTTGGCTTCTACTCAAGTAGGACTGGCAGAGAGTTTTTTTGTGGCTAAAGATACTACTAAATTTATCCCCGTCATTAACCCTAAAATCATCTTTGTCGGAAAGCGGACTAAACAATATTTTGAAGGCTGCTTATCTGTTCCGAATATGTGGGGAGAAGTTAGAAGGGCGACCAATATTAAAGTTAGCTACCTTGACAACCAGGGGCAAACCATTACCGTACCGTTAAAAGGGGTATTAGCCTGGATCTTCCAGCATGAAATAGATCACTTAAACGGGATTTTATTCTCAGACCGGGTGCTGGAGCAGAAAGGTAAGTTTTATAAGTACACAGGCAAAGATAAAACAGGAACAGATGTGTTCCAGGAGGTCACAATATAGCTTTCAGTCGTCAGTCTTCAGACATTTTATTTTAAGTCTGAAAGCTGACAGCTGAAAGCGAAGCGATACTGACGACTATTATGAAAATAGCTTTTTTAGGTACTCCCAGCTTTGTCCAGCCCATCAAAGATGCTTTGGCAAAGCATTTTACCCTGGTGGATTCACTCAAAAGGGCGGATTTAGCTGTTGTAGCAGCATATGGGAAAATTCTCACTAAAGAGGAACTAAATGCCCCCAAATATGGCTCCATCAATATCCATCCTTCACTACTGCCAAAATATAGGGGTCCATCTCCTATCCAAGCGGCTATTTTAAACGGTGACAAAGTTTCCGGCATTACCATTATCAAGATGGATGAGGAGATAGATCATGGCCCAATACTTTATCAGGAAGAAATGGAGCTATCTGATAAAGATACTTTTGATACTTTGAGTAAAAAAATGTTCCAGCACTCAGCAGAGGTTTTACCCCAAGTGATACAAGATTTTGTACGAGGAAGAATCCAACCTCAGTTACAAAGACACGCTATAGCGACTCATTGTAACCTACTGACCAAAGAAAGTGGTTATTTTGATATCAATAACCCTCCATCCCGGGAAATTTTGGACAGAATGATCAGGGCATATTATCCCTGGCCAGGCACATGGACCAGATGGCATGGGAAAATAGTCAAGCTACACCCCAAGGGTGTAATCCAAATGGAAGGTAAAAAAGCTATACCGCTGCGGGACTTCCTCAACGGCTACCCTGATTTTCCCATTCAAAACCTGCTTGGAAGATGATTATCTACCTGCTTCCTAGTAAACGCTATCACGGTTATCAATAGTGGAAATACTATATGCATTCCCACTTCCTAAACGCTCCAGTATAATCCGCCAGTCTCCAACTCTTAGCCGGTAAAGTCCCGGCAGAGCTGCCAACCTTTTCGCTCTTTTCTCTCCCCATTCAAAGCCTCTCAAAGTAGCCATGATTCTGTCAATAACCTTATCCTGCACTCTCCTTCCTATCAACTCAACAACCAAAGTCCTGGAATATTGGACTTCACAAAGACGGTTTTTGGGTTCAACCGGCAGGGGAAGCGGAGAGTCGTGAAATAAACTCTGTACAGCTAAGGTAAGTCTCCTCTTCGGAGGTTTTACCGGTACGTCCGGCTCAAGATCCGCCTGCTCGCCGTTCCTGTCGGAGGGAACAGTTGCCGTTATTATGGTGGGAGCAGGCTCGATATTAGGATGTTTTCGACGGGCATCATCCAGCACCGGATCAAAAATAACTTTAGCCAAAACATCTCCAATATGAGGAAACTCTCTAAGTAACGCCCTGGGGATGCCGTAAATTCTTTGACCATTTCTACTTACCTCCAGCGTCAGGTGGGTTTGATTATCCTTGAAGAACACAAAAAATGTCAGCGAGTGGCGATATTGACTTGCTACCTCCAACCTGTCGATAACTGAATGATCAAGGGGAAACTCAAGATATTTACGGTCGGAGCGAAAAATGTCAGAGCGCAGAATTTTCCAATAACGCCACAGTCTCTCAAACAAATTATCAATTCCTACCACTCCCCCTGGTTGTTCGCTGTTTACTTTTAAAAGAAGTTCAGTCGCTCTCTGATCCGCTTGGGGGTTATAGTGTTGATACTTCTGCAAATTTTCCGGAAAGCCGTTCACAGGGTAAGCATGACAGACCTCTTTTTCCATTCTTTTTCTGAGAATCCCCCATTGCCAAGAATAGAGACCAGAAACAGTTTTCTCTTCCAATAATTTCAAGGCAGATGAGGGAGTAATGCCCAGGCGGGCCGGCAGAAAGCACCCCACACCCGACAGGAAGTACGGACCAGCAGATACAACAGCAGAGACAAATTTTTCTTCTCTCTCCGAATCCAGATGAGAAGCAGTTATAAAATTGGTGAAATAATCAAAGTAGGCTGTCATCCGGGCGTGCAGTGGCTGAAGCGTCGGCGGAATTAAGCGTTTTTTATGAGGGTTGGCAATGTCCAGTGACGGCAAAATGGTTGCTGTCTCCTGAGCTACTAATGCAGACTTACTTAAGGTAAACTTTAATAATGGATAACGTCGCAGGAACCGGTTGATTTGACTCATGCTAACCAAAGATAAAGGGAGTGACATCTGCTCAATGTCTGCCAGCGAGACCCACCTGATTTGGTGGGTATAAATGTCACCCAGAAGATAATTTCCTATCCAAGGTGCCTGTATTTTAAACTGCGCTGCGTGACGAACAGCGACCGACAAATTACGCATTTCCTCTATATAAGGTGCCAGAACAGGTCCTCTTTGATATACCATCTGCGTCCGGGAAGTTTCACCTTTGTCAGGGGTAACCATTTTATACTCGGCAAGTCTCTGACGATAAGCCTCTACTGTTCTCATTAGTGTCAACACCTCCGGCGGGGTATTGTCTCTTTCGCGACGGTGCTCCACAGAAGTTCTCATATTATAGGGTAGTATACCTGGTAGTTTTCTTACCGTCAACCCCTAAAACCTTTAAAAATAACCCCATAGTTTGATTTTTAGTCTTAGGTAAGCTATAATTATTTAAATCAATTAAGGAACAGAAATGTTTATAGAAAAAGACCTAGGTCAAAAGCTTATTGCTCTCGTCGAAAAAAGAGGATATCAATCCGACTTAAGATTAAACCTTTTGTTTCTACAACAGGTAGGCCTTATTGATAATGCAGGTGCTGTAAAGCCTGGCACCAGAATCCTAGAGGTCGGCTGTGGATTAGGAGCCATGGCTGCGGAATTAACCCGCCGTGGCAGCAATGTAACCGCACTCGATCTAAACCTGGATGAACTCAAAAAGGGGCATCAGCGCTACCCGGAGGTAAATTTTGTCAATGCAGACGCACACACCCTTCCTTTCCCCAATCAGTCCTTTGATTGGATCATCAGCTTTGATGCTATGGAGCATTTGGTCAACTTCCCCCAATATCTTGCTGAAGCTAGAAGAGTATTAGTCCCAAATGGCCTAACCGCTTTCGAAATTCCCAATAAACCAGTTTCACGACTCTGGGAATGGGCTAAAGGCAATTCATTCAAGCTCCAACAGAATTATCACCCCAGTGTACAAACATACTGGGGTTTACAAAAACTTTTTAGGGAAGCCGGCTTTGCTAAACCGCAATTTTCCAGGATGCCATTCATGGATAGTAAGGCATTAGATGAGATACAGATAACCGCCCTTGCCCCCATCACCAGATTATTGCAGCTTATACCCTGGCATTGGTGGCCACAACCTCTTTATCCGATGTTTCATGCCGTAACCCAAAGAATGTAGGCTTTTTAACTATCCGGAGACACTTAGTGCAGTATTTTGCTCCTTTAAAAATATGAAGATTTGGTCTTTGTACCCTTTTATGAATCGGGGCGCGCAGCGCCCAATTTCCACCGGCTCCGGAAGATCCCTTTTTGTGCCTGGAGAAGTTAACAGTATTTTTGCCTTTTCCACACCTACTGCAGACTAACATAAGCGTATAGTTTAACATAGACGCAGTAGTTACACAATGGTTATACCATAGTTACACAGTTGTTGATACAATTGTAAAATGGCCACAATCAAAAGCTTTGAGGATTTAGAAGTCTGGCAGCTATCCGTAGAGTTAGCAGTGAAGATTTACCAATTACTCTCGTTTTTTCCTAAGGAAGAAAAATATGGAATCATAGATCAATTAAAACGCGCTATCGTCTCCATTTCAGCAAACATAGCAGAAAGTTTTGGAAGATTTCATTATAAGGATTCTGTAAAGTTTTTATACAATGCCCGTGGATCTTTACAGGAATCACGCTCGCACCTGCTAGTTGCTGAAAAACTAGGGCAAATACCAAAAAGTAAATATGAGGAATATTCTCAAATACTGAAAGACCTGAAAAACTTAGAAGTGAAGTTAAACAATTTCATATCAGTGATTATTAAAAGATCAAAATCAGTTGAGTGACAATTGTATGACAATCGTATAAACTATGTATTAACAAGTGTATATACAATCGTAATCATGCCTGAGTTTTTTGCCATATCTATCATAATTCTACTTTTTTCAGTCATTATCCATGAAGTCATGCATGGGATAGTGGCTTTAAAATTTGGCGACCATACAGCAGAACGTGCCGGCAGACTGACCTTAAATCCTCTCCCCCATATTGACCTGTTTGGGACAATCCTCTTGCCAGCACTCCTCATTTTTACCGGCTCACCAATACTTTTTGGCTGGGCCAAGCCTGTGCCGGTTAATCCTTTGAATTTTTCCAATTTAAGGAAAGGGGAACTAATGGTTTCTGCAGCCGGAATTTTGGCTAATTTCAGTCTGGCCATTGCAGCTGCCTTAATTTATCATCTTTTAAATGCCCTGCCGCAAACTTTTCCGGCCATTGTGGGCTCACTTCTTCGCTTCACTGTCTTAATTAACCTGGTTTTGGGGATTTTTAATCTATTCCCCATTCCCCCTTTGGACGGGTCAAAGATACTTCTGTCACAGCTGCCATATAACCTGGCAAAAACCTACCAGAGAATTGAGCCGTATGGCTTTTTCATTCTTTTAATATTATTAATGGTACCTTTCGGTCGCGGTTCCCTACTCACAACCATCCTGGGATTTTTAGTAGGATTGTTTAGTAATTTATTGGGATTCTAGATACGATCTCTGCTCCTAATTTAATACCCACATTTCGGATACCTTGAAGATCTTGTCTATTCATTCTCAGCAATGCGCCAACAGTTTTAATACCAGCCCTCTTTAGGGCATTACGCGAGCGCGTGGTTAACCCCAGATTTGTAAGCGGCATCTCATCAGCTCTTTCAAGTTGCAAAAGGGTTAATTTATATTCAGAGATAAAATTGTCTTTTGGTTCTTCTACTTGTGATCGTCTCTCGTTGTCTTTTGCTGCTTTGGCTACCGTTTCAACTTGAACTCTCTGCTCGGCTGCTATTATACGCTTATCCGCTACCTCTCTTACTCTTCTTTGTAAAACCAAAGAAACCTCATGCTTTACCTCTTCGGGGATTGGATTTTCAGCTCTACTTAAATCCTCAATTACTAAATCTTCTATAGATAAAACCCTGTTGAACAAGTAGCTTGCTTCCCTAATGATACCAGCTGGCAGCTTTAAAGCTTGTGTAGAGACTCTCCCGTTTAAGTCGGGTAAATTATTGACCAGGACAGCTCCAAAAATTTCTTTTCCCAAACTGGCCTCCGGTAATATAAGATATTCTTTTATACGGGTTTCATGACGTAAATATCTCAAGCCTTCTCCTTCTACCTGCCGAACTCTTGCTCTAGTTACGGATCGCTCAAGCTGTCTACCTGTTTCTTCTGGGCTTCGCCGGAATCCATCATGTAAGCCAAAACGCAACACTAAAACAGGAACTGCCGTTTGATAAGGCATCTTATAAAACGCATCTTCTACGCCTTCAACAATCTCCTGTTCCCGATCCGGCGGAGCCGGAAATAGCGGTAAACCGTAAATTGCTGCTAAAAGTCTGCTGTGCGGAAGAATCGAAAGGTTCTTAAGATAAATATCTAATTTTTCTGATAACTTAAGTCTCGGATTGAATTTGGCAAACTCCTCAGCCGAAAGCCCTAAGATATCCGCATAAGTAGCAAGACCGGGGTTTTCCGGTACAAATAGAGATGGTTTTAAAGGTTGTCCTAAAATCGTTTCCGGACGAAGACGTTCTCCCAAACCAGGAATCTCTTTCAGGAGTTCTTCACCGATACTGCCCGGGGAAACCATTTCTTGCATGGGAATCCACAAAGGTCTTTCCACTGAACTAATCATAGAACCTATAGTTTACCGAAACGACAGTTCAAAGTCAAATTTTGACGATAAACCAGCTAGATCCTTCTAACGAAATCATTACTCTTCTATAATAAACAAACTGGCCTTTTTCATCAAACTTGATGGATTTAAAAAGATTGAAAAATCCATTTCTACCTAATATAGGGATACTCTGGTTATCGCTAAAGTCTGCATCTGTCTCGTACTTGTTGTTTCCCAGCCAGATATTTATTTTTGCCGGGTAAACCTGAATATAGCCCTGGCCGATGCCGTAGACTTTATTAGATTTTATTTTTCCAAACTCAATTCCAATATATCTGGCAAGCATCATGGGGAACAGATTTCTATCAGATCCGGAATCTATCACCGCGTCAAAAAATGGGGACAATTGTCCCCAGGCGTAAGATAATCTAACAGGAATCATGGGCAGGTAGACTTGGACAAACTGATTGATATTTGGATTTTGGTAGACTTGAGGAATATATGAGTAGCCGGTTATCTTAGCCATAAAGAAAGAGTGCCATCAAAAGGCGGTACAAAATGCAGGATAACTTCTTTCTTCTTTCTTCCGGAGATTTTTTTAAGCAAAGAATCTATTGACGGAGCCGCGTAAAGAACTTTATCTCTACTTTTGCTTAGGGCTACCCATTTATTCTCATATTTTAATAGGATATCTGCTTTCATGACTTTATTATACAACTTTTTGCCAAGATATTTTTGTCAACCCCGGAAAAATCCTTTAATCTGCACCACAAAGAGCAAAGTTATCAGGATTAAAATGGCAGATACGGTAAAAGGTGAGTGAAAATCAAATGTAGAAAAAAGCCAACCTCCCAGTAAAGGTCCAAAAACCCTGCCTAATGATTCAAATGAAGTAAAGATTCCCATGGTGGTTCCCTGTCCTTCGTGAGTCTCCTTGGAAACCAGTGTGGCCAAGGTTGGCCTGGTCATCGAAGATCCCAAAGTCATCAAGACCATGAAACTTAACAGGAATACCGGAATTTTGGCAAAAGGCACTAAAAATAAACCCAGAGCCATAATGGATAACCCTAAAACAACGGTTCTGCGTTCACCGAAGATATGAGTAATTCTGTAGATTAAAATGGACTGCATGAACATGGCCAAAAGCCCTTGGGCAGAGAAAAAGTAGCCGATTGTTGAAACAGACAAATTCAATTTTTCCATACCAAAAAGCGGCACTGCCACCTCATTATTGGTAAGAGCAAAAGACCAAAAGAAAGCCAGAATAAAGAACGATCCAAGTTCTCCGTATAAACCCTGGTACATATGTTTGATATTAAAAAAACCTTCTTTGATCAAAAACTTCTCTGCTTTTTGGCTTAAAGATTCGGGCAAAAATATAAGTACTGATATCAGGTTCAAAAGTGCTAAAACTGAAGCCACGAAAAATGGGAATGACAGGTGGACTCCCGATAAAACCCCGCCCATCCCCGGGCCAAAGATAAAACCGGCTGCCAAAGATGCTCCCAAGTTACCCATGCCTTTGATCCGGTTCTCTTTAGTAGTCACATCAGCCACATATGCTTGCGCTACAGGCATGGCTGCTCCTGAGAAGATACCTTGCAAGATCCTGGAAACAAAAAGCCAAGGTAGGCTGTTTGACAGGCCAAAAAGCAGGAAAGAGAAGCTTAAACCCAAGAGGGCAATCGCGATAATTGGTTTCCTGCCGTATCTATCGGAAAGCCTGCCCCAAATCGGAGACAGGATAAATTGCGCTATGGCAAAACTGGCTGCCAAAAGCCCGATTGTAGTCTCATTGGCATTGAATTGTTGCGCATAGAAAGGCAGCAGCGGAAAAATCATCCCGAACCCTAAAATATTGACAAAGATGGCTAAGTAGATAAAAAACAAATGCGGCCTCCGAGCTTTTTCCATCCAAACAGTATATCTTAAGGCTGGACGACTTGACAAATAAAACCATCAGTATTACTATTAAATTATCCTAAAGGACATAATAAGTAGATGGCCTGAAGGACTGCCTAAAAAGGCATCCCTACTTAGCACGTTTAAAGCCAAAATATTTTTCTTCACTGATTTGATACTTTACGGGAATCCGGAGTTCACGTTCAGTTTACATGAACGTGACAGGATACCCACCTTAGGTTTCCTGAGGAGAAAATTTGGCTGACGACTATGGTAGGGAGGAATTATTTTCGAACGTTAGAGAGAAAATAGTCTTCCGAAGGAAGTATATTTTTTTGTTTTGGACATTTTCTGATCGACCTAATACTTCTAAATGGACTCTGTAGACAGAAAAGTCCATTTCTACCTCTATTTGTTAAATTTCCATTTTAAACTTTGCACTTTAAACTTTAAACTTGGTAAAATATACCCTGTGCCGAGATAGCTCAGTGGTAGAGCAACTGTTTTGTAAACAGTAGGTCCCGGGTTCAAATCCCGGTCTCGGCTCCATTGCCGACATGGCTCAGTGGGTTCCGACATAAAGTGTCGGAACGGGTGAATAACATTTTATCTGCGAAGCAGAAATATAATAATGAAATTCACCCAGGAAGAGCACGTTCTTGAGGTTATTTGTGCCGACATGGCTCAGTGGTAGAGCACGTTCTTGGTAAGAACGGGGTCGCGGGTTCAATTCCCGCTGTCGGCTCAGAATTGACTTAAGACTTAAGACCTAAAGCCTAACTTAAATACTTAATACCTGATACAAATGTCATTTAGATTCAGAGATTTCTCCATTTATCAAGATATTCGTAGCTTTGTAAAAGAGATTTACCAACTGTGCAGCAAGTTGCCAAAACAAGAACAATTTGAATTAGCTTCTCAACTGAGAAGGGCTTCTACTTCCGTATTACTTAACCTAGCTGAAGGATCCATGAAGAGATCTGATGCAGAGTTTAATCGATTTTTGATGATTTCGATAGGTTCAGTAAGTGAGATCGTAGCCATATTAGATATTAGTTTCGATCTAAAATATATTAATACTTCAACACATCAGAAATTTATGTTAAAATGCGAATCTATTGTTAAAAGACTTTATGGCTTTAGCAGAAAGCTAAAATCCTAAGTCTTTAGTATTTAGTATTATGTATTAAGTCGTATGGCTAAAAAAGGCAACCGGCAATTATTTATATTCCAGTGTTCTGTTTGTAAAGCTAAGAATTATACTGCGACGAAAAACACGGTAAATATCAAAGAAAAGCTGACTCTGAGTAAATTTTGTAAACATTGCCGCCGAAGTACCGAACATAAGGAAATTAAACTTTAAAAGACAAGTATACAACAGCCGTATAATGTTTGTCTAACGACCAATATCATCT
The DNA here is from genome assembly GCA_016184225.1 of Candidatus Daviesbacteria bacterium. Lineage (GTDB taxonomy): Bacteria > Patescibacteriota > Microgenomatia > Daviesbacterales > UBA10151 > UBA10151. The sequence goes on along the minus strand of JACPDA010000005.1, from coordinate 16,300 downwards.
GATTCAATTACCAACACCCAATCCTCTATTCCCACATTTTTAATATATTTCCTTAGCGGTGCAGTACAATTTTTCTTTGTCACCCAAACACTTTGCTGCCAGGGTGTAAATCCCCAGGTCTTAAGATTGTGCCTTAACAAATCTCTGGCTGACCTTCTTTTTTCTGGAACATCAAAGATTACTATCCTCCATCTTCCATCCCATTCTCCAGCCAGACTTTGAAGCTCTGCCAAGACAGCCCTTTCTCTACCTTTATCAGTCAACCTTAGTATTAAATCTTTATCTTCTAAAAGTTCAATAAACCCTGCTTGTCTGAGCCTTTGCAGCGCTTTTGCTAAAGATGCTTTATTTAATGGGTAATTCCAACCATCACCATAGGCGTAATATCCGGGATTATAGAGAAAATCTTCCAGCCTGACGTAGCCGTCAATTGCTTTCTCTAGAGCCAAAAGAATTAAGTTTGTAACTGCTCCTTTCTTAGTTTGTGGTAACTTCCCCATTAGACATTTATATCACGGCCGTATAATGTTTGTCTATAACTTCGATAGCTTGCATTGTCTTATCAGTAAATTTTAGGTACAATTGGAAAGTTTAGGGGTGTCGGTCAGTGGTAGGCCTGCAGACTCCAAATCTGCTAACGAGGGTTCGATTCCTTCCACCCCTGCCACAATCAGTTCAGTTCGTTCATGATTGTGGTAAACCATATTAATTCAAATCTATTCCATCTTTTAGAAATTCACCTTAATCCTGGCTGATTGGACAAACAGGTTTTTACCCTGGCTGCTCTTAACCTGAATGGTATAGGTTTTTTGTCCACCGGGCAGCTTAAAAGTACCGGAAGTCTGTAAACCAAAAGCGGTTCCGGTAGTAGAAACCTCCGAAGAAATTGAACTACCATCAGTCACATTATACAATCTTACATACCCTGTCCCGGCTGCTTCTGCCAACCTAAAATTTACTTCCAGCTGCATGCTGGAATAGCCGGAGTAGTTATCAGAATTTATGGCTGCCTGGTATTCATTTAGGGTATTATAGTCCTGGTCTGCCCAGGGTCCGCCGCCGCCGCCAAGAGGAATATACAAAGGCGATTTGGAAGCAGTAGCAGGTGCCTGGGTGGCTTTTTCTAAGCTCGAAACCCGAGCCTTTAGCTCTGTGACTGCAGATTCAAGATCCTTGACATTGGAATCCAGGGAACCGGTTGTAGTATCGGATTTTGAGGGCTTAAGGTTATTAACCTTCGATGCCAATTTGGCGACTATATCTTCCAGACTTTTTAGTCTATCTTCTACGGTTGCCTCAGGCAAGGTCTTGGGGACCTCTACCGGGCCTTTGTCCGCTACTTGCTCTGCCTTGGCAGCAGGAGAGCTGGTTTTGCTTCCGGTAAGCCGCCAGTAACCTAAACCGGCCACTATTAAAATAGGCACCAAAATAAAGGGCAGAAGCCGTATCACAAATTAATCATACCATACAGTATTCCACCTTGACTTTTGAACCCATAGTATGATAAAATACGCACTTTGTACTAATATGAAAAAACCCATACAAATCTTTGCCCTTATTCCCCTGACATTTGGCTCACTGCTGGGAGTTATTGGGAACGATCATTTATTGGCCTACCGGCAGATCTCCCTGGATAACCGCCAGCCGGACCGGTTTGTTAATGATGTTTTTAAGAAAAATATCCTGCTAAACCTCGCCTATATGGAAGGCAGGGTTAATAAGGCTTCCGACATTAACTGGGATGAGATTGAAAAACCATTCCGGTATGAGTTTAAATTGCTACCCAATAAAACCTTTGCTTTCCACTCTGACGTAAAGGCGGAGTATAAGGATCTGCTGGTTAAAACTACTAATGCCCATTTTAATGCTGCTGAAGGCTTTAAAACAGACGGGTACTTGTTCGGTGACGGGGTTTGCCACTTGGCTTCTCTAATAAATTGGGTGGCGAAAGATGCCGGCCTTTCGGTAGAAGCCCCTACTAACCACAATTTTGCCAATATCCCCGATGTTCCCAAAGAGTTCGGGGTCTCTATTTATTCAAATCCATTTGTAAAAGGGTCCAGCACGCTCCAGAATCTTTATATTACCAATAATAAAGCCAAGCCTATTTCTTTTAGGTTTGAGTACAATGACAATAAAGTAAAAGTATCGGTGGTTGAGCTAAATTAAGTTATGCCAAGAAAAACAGCCGAACTATTAAGACACTGGGTATCAGATGGTTTTAGCAACCAAGCTATAGCTGGTTACGGAACCAGTGTGGAATTTTTAGAACGAGCCGTAACCTCCGGTCAAATACCTTGGGGCGCTTCCTACACTGACCAGAATCTGTTAGCTTACCAAAAAGACATTCTAACCAGTGGTGGCTATCTCTATTTCGCATATCCCTTTGCTGAAAATCTGGAGCATTATAAACCTAGCCTGGTCCGAAGACTTCGTGAGATTTCTGATCTATCCCATGATTCTATGAGAAGACGACTCAAAACTCATGCTGGATGGCAGGCAATCGAGCACCATTTTGAATCTCTAATAGGAACAAAACTACTCGATGAAACACAAATTGTTGCGCTAACTTACCTGCTCTTTCCAACTTCAGTGACTCAGTACAAAGATGATGCCTTTCTAGATTTTACCTTCCACTGGTTTCAAGATGCGGCAGACTGGCAGCATCCACCGCTTTTTGGTTTTGAAAACTCTAGCATGTCAATCCTTGAGCTAAAAGGAATTCTGACCCAATCCATTGCCCGACGAGGAACCATCATCTACTACAATGAAAAGCTACTCCGAAATCAAATACGGGAAGGTTTTGAATCAGAAGATGAAATTTTAATCCACAGCCGAAAACCTCTTACTTTAGAAGTTATATCCGGAATCGAAACCTTGGCTGAAACAGACAGAGAAGCTGTGGAAAGCTTAATTCAGAAGCTTGAAACCAAACAATCTTAATACAAAATACCCAACGATCGTTGCAAAAATTGTCATCGACCCACATTATCAGATTCAATTACCAATACCCAATCGGCAATATCCAATTCTTTTATTAGGCTGCGGAGTTTATCTGTAACATTTTTCTTGGAGGCCCAGACACTCTTTTGCCAGGGTTTAAAATCCCACAGTTTTAATCTTCTCCGCAAGACATCACGCACTTGTCTTTTGCTCTCAGGAATATCAAAAACTACAATTCTCCACTTTCTGTCCCATTTAATTTCATCTTCAGGCTTTGAAAACAAAAGAAATTCCCGGCCGGCTTCTGTTAATCTTAAAATAATTTTGCCCTCATCTTTTTCCGCAACTTTCTCAATAAACCCTTTCTCACGCAGTCTCTTCAAAGCTTGAGCAAGGGAAGCTTTTTTAAGCTCAGGGATTCCATAATGGTAACGATAATGGTGATAAGCAAAATCCTCAAGTCTCACATAACCATCAATCGCTTTTTCCAAAGCTAGAAGGACTAATTTCCCAATACTTTCTTTTTTCCCCATATACAAAATATACCACGATCGTTGTATATCTTGTCAACAATGCTTTACAAATGTGTATACTCTATCCTAATATGAAACTATGCCTCAAAAAGGAACAGCGCCACAAAAACACCCTCAGGAACGCCATGATCATGAAACTTTAAAATTTCCCGATGGTTTCCTCTGGGGGGCCGCTACCAGTGCCCATCAGGTAGAGGGCAATAATGTAAACAATGACTGGTGGGCTTGGGAGCAAACTCAACAACCACCGCACCTTCGCTCCGGGGCAGCTTGCAACCAATATAACCTTTTTGAACAAGACTTTGACCTTATTAAAAGTCTAAACCATAATGCCCACCGGCTTTCTATTGAATGGTCCAGGATTGAACCCCGGGAGGGAGAGTTTGATGAGCGCGAAATCGAACATTACGTTAAGTTACTCAAATACCTTAAGTCACTTAAGTTTACCGTCATGCTCACCCTCTGGCACTTTACCCTGCCGAAGTGGGTAGCAGATAAAGGCGGCTGGGAAAATGGGGCAACAGTTGGGTATTTTGAAAGGTTTGCGAGGAGGGTGGTCCCGGAAATTGCTACTTACGTTGATTTATGGGTTACACTTAATGAGCCGGGAGTGTATATTTATGAAACATATATTGACAGGGTTTGGCCCCACTCAAAAAAAAGCTGGCTGGGACAAATAAAAACCTTTCTTAATCTTACATCTGCCCATAAAAGGGCTTACAAATACTTGCATTCTCTTTTTCCTGCAGGCAAACCTGTCGGCATTGCCAATAACATTCTCTCTTTTGAATCCTACCACAAGCATTCTTTTAAAGAACAAATTGCAGTTTCTTTGAATGATCTTTTCGCTAACCACTTATTCTATATGTTTACCCGCGGCACACACGATTTTCTGGGGATCAATTACTATTTTCATATTCGATTCAGGGACAAAAATTTGACAGCCCAAAAACAGAATATGGTAGGACAAACTCACGATGCTTCCGACCTGGGATGGGAAGTTTACCCGGAAGGGATTTTTGAAGTATTGACTGATCTGGCCGATGATATCCCTATTTACATTACGGAATGCGGCATTGCCTCAACCAATGATGACAGAAGGAACCGATTCTTAATTTCTTATTTGCAGGAGGTAGCCAGAGCCATCAAGAGTGGAGTTAATGTCAGGGGATTTTTTTACTGGTCGCTGCTGGATAACTTTGAGTGGCATTTAGGTTTTGAGCCCAAGTTTGGCCTGGTGGAGGTAGATCTTAAAACCCAAGCCAGGCATATCAGGCCTTCTGCACTAGTATATACCGATATTATCCAGCACAACGGCATTCCCCATTCCCTGCTGCGGTTTATCGGCCATACGGTCCAGGCAGAAGAAGTCCTGGAAAAACGGCAAAAGGAGATAGAAAAAGAAATAAATAGCTCTCAGACTAAAAATAAATCTGACGACTGAAAGCTGACAGCTGACGACTATTATCATGAACCACCTACCCTTTACCATTACTGCCTATCTTTTTAATGCCATAGCAGTTTTGGCCAATAAATTTTTGCTGCAAAAAACTATTCCAGATCCCCTGGTTTATGTTTTTTACATCAGTATTGTTTCCTTATTGGCAATTTTAGTCCTACCCTTTACCAATACCCCAACTCTTTCCACCTTTTATCTGGCATCCGTCTCTACTGTTCTTTGGACTTTAGGAGCCTACTTCATGTTTAAAGCCTTAAAATTGGGGAATGTTTCAAGGGTTATCCCTATCATCGGCACTTTAATCCCCCTGATCCTGTTGGTTTTTGCCACAGAAACCCATGCCATTAGCACTACCCAAACCTGGGCGGTTTGGCTGCTAATAGCCGGAATAGTATTTATCACCATTACGGACTGGGCAGGGAAATTGAGCATCAGAGAAATCATGTTTGAAGTCCTCTCCGGCGGTTTTTTTGCCATCTCTTATATTGTTTTAAGGGAGGCTTATCTTAACTCGGATTTCTTCTCAGTGATTGTTTGGTCAAGGTTAATTTTATTGCCTCTTTGTATTTTTATGCTGGTTATTCCGGCACTCAGAAAGAAGATATTCACTTCTAATGGCTTAAGAATTAACTTTTTTTCTAAGGCAGGCTTAGTGTTTTTAGGAGGGCAAATAAGCGGGGCTTCATCAGAATTCTTGCTGCTTTTTTCCATTTCTTTAGCTAATCCGGCTTTGGTAAATTCATTGCAAGGCGTTCAATATGTCTTCTTACTGCTTTTTGCCATATTCTTGAGCAAAAAATATCCCCAAATTTTTGAGGAAAAATATACTCCAGTGGTTATGCTATCGAAACTAGCCGGCATAGGTCTTCTAGGAATTGGTCTTTACCTGCTGGCGTTTGCAAGCGGCTAGAAGAATCACCTGAAAAAAGACCTGTCGAAATAAACATAGACATCAAAATTAAAGCTCTTCTTTCTGCTATTGCCTGCTCAGTAGAAATGGGTTGATCTCCTTTTAGCGGGTACAACCTCATGTGAACTGCAACACCGGGATGCTTTTTGGAAAGCACCGCAGGAAATTCGATCATACCTATATCATGATGGCTCATACGGACCAAACATGCTGGATCTTTTCTCAATGCCTCAACCACTATTTCATTGTCATTCATATTGACACACCTAATATCTGAACGCCTTATGAAATCCCCCCATGCTTCATCCTCTCCTAAAACACCTAACTCCCTGGCAAAATTTGTCTGTAAGGCAATACTGCTTTGCAGTCTTTCCTCATCAGTTACAGGCTCACATTTAACAGATTGATAAGGCGGAAGGGATGGTAAATCCAAAATAGCCACACCAGAACTAAACAATTCTCTACAATGAACAGATGTGGCTTTATACATTTTTACAAACCTTCCCCATTTACTATATTTACCATCGCTGTTACCATCTAATCCGTCTCGGGAGCTATCTAGCCAAATTTGGTAAGGCTTCTTTAATGGATTGTTTCGTACACTTTTCATCTCTTCTATCAGACGGTCAATAAATAAACTACCATCTCTTGCTAGTTCGTCTTGATATTTAGGATCTACTGCGTCTGCAGCCTTTGAAAGACCTGCGATAACCTCAACTAGCGGTCCTGAAAAAGCGCCTCTTTCTGCACCTCTTTTTTTCATTACGGGATAATAATACTTTTGTGACTTACAGTCAACTCAAATTCTGTGAGTATTGTTTCGAAGGTGTTAAGGGAATTGTTTTGGACCTGGGTTTAATGCCTGTCTGAGAGCTTCGCTTTCAATCCGATCCTGTTCTGTTTGTTCTTGAGCTCGGCGGTCTGCTTCGTCCCTCTTCTTCATCGCTCCTCCCAGCTCTTGTGCTGGAATACCGGCAGAACTGGCATTAAAACCACGATCGTCCCATTCTATCACAGCTTGTACTCCATTTTTGAGCAAATCTTTTCCTGCTACCGCCACCTTACCAGCAGTTTGGCTTACTACTCCTGTTGCTGCTTCTACTCCAAAAGTGCCCCCTAGGACAGCCAAACCTACTACCACAAAACGAGCAACTGGTCTTTTTTTACTTTCTCCTACTCTTGGTCTTCTATCCTTAAATCTTTCCATAATTCTACTTTACACTATGGGACCTGATTTGTCAAGTCCAATCTTCCCTCTTGTGGGCCAGAGATAAATCTTTTAGAATGCGGCTAAATATATTTTCTGTCCCAAGCGCACACTGTTATGCCCAAAGGACGACCGAAAAAAACCAATTTTAACTCATCTCCTCTCAATATTACCCTTCTTTTGGTCAAAATTGTCCTGATTAAGCTCGGCAATATACCCTTATGGGTAATGAAATTGCTGGCCTATTTTGCGAAAGGAGGCTACCTCCGAGCGCAACGAGCTCTAGAGTCCGCCGCTAGGCGGACCGTATCCGAGGTCCGATCCATATCGGACCGCAGGATGCTTGCATTAGCGAGCAAGAGAGTGGGGTTGCCGACTGGAGCGATTAGCCGCAAAAGAGGCCGGCCTAAAAAATTCCAGCTCTCCGGAAAGTACAAAATCGCACTTGGCGCAGGCATATTTTTGGTCTTTGTTTTCTCTTACACTGTCTTCTTGCTAACAGCCGCTTATCAGCTCCCTTCACCTACCAGACTAATCTCCCCTAATCAGCCTGTTACTACCGAATTTTACGATAGAAATGGTGAGCTGCTTTATAGACTTTATGCGGGCAACAATCGCAGTCTGGTTAAACTGTCAGAAGTCCCTAAAAGTTTGATCGAGGCCACTATTGCTACCGAGGATCAAAATTTCTACCGCCACATCGGCATTGATCCGGTGGCAATTGCGCGCGCGCTTGAGCATAACTTCAGAAATAACACTCAGGAAGGAGCTTCTACTATCACCCAACAACTGATTAAAAACTCACTGCTAACTCCGGAAAAAAGCTACATCCGCAAATTTAAAGAAATTATCCTGGCTTTATGGGCTGAGAGGATTTATTCAAAAGAGGAAATCCTGCAAATGTATTTTAATGAAGCGCCTTATGGAGGATCTAATATGGGTATCGCTGCCGCCTCACAAACCTATTTTGGTAAATCCCCGCCGGAGCTTAATTTAGCGGAAAGTGCGTATCTGGCTGGCCTGCCTGCCTCCCCCACCCAGTTTTCTCCTTACGGCTCCCGGCCGGATCTGGCTAAACTGCGGCAAAGAGAAGTTTTAGACAGGATGGTTAAAGATAAATACGTTACTAAACAACAAGCAGAGGAGGCTTTTGCCCAAAATCTAGACATTAAACCGCCAGTCAATAATATCTTTGCACCGCATTTTGTCATGTACGCACGGGATTTATTAACAGAAAAATATGGTCCCAGGGTTGTTTTCCAAGGAGGCTTAAAAGTTTATACCACCTTAGACCTTAAGCTTCAAGAAACTGTGGAGAAAATTGTCAAGGAAGAGGTAGACAAACTCGCTCCCTTGAATGTGCAAAACGGTGCAGCTTTGGTGGCAGATACAAATGGTCAAATCCTGGCTATGGTGGGAAGTAAAGATTATCATGAACTAAGGTTTGGCAATTTTAATGTCACGACTTCGCTGCGCCAGCCAGGCTCATCCATCAAAGTCATCACATATGCGGCAGCTTTTAAAGCGGGCTTTAGCCCGGGAAACACTATTTTAGATATCCCCGTCACGTTCAAAGATGGGGTCAGAAGTTATTCCCCGGTCAACTATGACGGAACTTTCCATGGTCCTGTTTCCATCCGGACAGCTTTGGGTTCATCCTATAATGTACCGGCTGTAAAAATGCTGGCCACAATCGGTCTAGATGAAATGCTAAAGGCGGCCAAGGATCTAGGTATCACTACTTTCAATGAACCAGAAAGATTTGGTTTGTCCCTAACTCTGGGCGGAGGGGAAATTAAAATGATTGATATGATTTCCGTATACGGCAGTCTGGCAAATCTGGGGATTAAAAAGTATCCAACTCCATTTTTAAAAGTGACTGATTCGAGTGGAAATGTTTTGGAAGAATATCAAGACTCCGGGCAGCAGATTCTGGAGGCGGGAATTGCTTATTTAATAACGGATATCCTAAAGGATAACAAAGCCCGCATACCGGCCTTTGGTCCTAATTCCCTCCTTAATATCCCCGGGTACGAAGTAGCGGTTAAAACCGGCACTTCTGACAGCAAAAGGGATAATTGGACTTTTGGATACACTCCTAAATTTGTAGTGGGAGTTTGGGTAGGTAACCCGGACAGCTCACCCATGAATCCGGCGATGACTTCCGGGGTCACAGGAGCGGCACCAATCTGGAATAAAATCATGCACACACTGCTGGATGGCAAAGGGTCTGTGGCTTTTGAAAGGCCTCCTGGAATAATTGAGACGAGGGTTGATGGGAAAAAAGATCTAATGATTGCCGGAGTGATCCCTAAGTCCATGGTCAGGATTCAAAAAACTAAAGACAGATTCATCTTTTCTGATCCCTTTTCAAATTATGCCACCCCGGCTGCCCAACCCGCTTCGCCGCAAGGCGAGCAGGCTAACCAGGTTATTCCAGCACCACCCAACCTCTGAGGTCTTTTTTGGGAAATTTGATGGGAGAGGTAATGAATCTGGAGGAATCTCCGATAAAAATCAGGGTGCCATACCTTGAGCCTTTGTTTCTCTGCCAATAATCATTTGCTTGTGCGATCGCATACCCAAATGTTTTTTTAATACCATTCAGATCATCCTCCGTTAATCCATCATAAAAGATCACTTTTTTTACTCTAAATTGGCCAATTATATCTTTGCCGGAAGGCTTTATATAAATTAAATCTCCGACAGAAATAACCCCGAATGGCGGGTTTTTGACCCGGGAAAGGCGGATTTCAATTGTTTTTTTGCCGGCCAGAATTGCCTCCCCTGTTTCTCCCTTAAAAATAGCCAGATGCTTTTTCATTGTTGCAATTATACTACTTCCTCTGTTATACTTGACAAAACGCCTCCAAAGTAGGAGGCTTTTTAATACCTAAATGCCCAACATATTCAGTTTTCTTAATGAGGTTAAAGAAGAGTTACTAAAAGTTGCCTGGCCCAGCCGGGAGCAAACCATCCGCTACACCATTTTGGTAGTACTGGTGGCTGTAGTAGTAGGGTTGTTCTTAGGAGGATTAGATTATATCTTAACTGCCATTACAGCTTTTTTTGTAAACAGATAATATGGACGATAATCATCAGAAGGATCAGAATAACCCAGAGAGCCGGAATGTCGGAGATTCAGAAAAGTCAAAGAATCAGACTTCTGACGCTCTGGTTTCATCTGACAATTCCGATCAATCCGGTATTCCGAGTCCTTCCGAGTCTTCTGAAAAACAACCCGCATCCGCGGAAGATCCTTCACTAATCGTTCAGGATGACAAAAAGGAAATTCAGGATGACAACAAAAAACAAAACCCCAATGCTAAATGGTATGTGGTCCATACCTATTCCGGCCATGAAAACAAAGTAGCCCATACCCTAAAGCAGCGGGTTGAATCCGAGCATTTGGAAGAGAAAATCCTGGAAGTTTTGGTTCCCACCCAGGATAAAATTGAGATCAAGGGCGGCAAGAAAGTTAATGTTAAAGAAAAAATCTTTCCCGGCTATATTTTGGTAAGAATGGTCCTGGATGATATTTCCTGGCTGGCTGTCAGAACTACTCAGGGGGTAACTGGCTTTGTGGGTATTGGTAACAAACCAACTCCTATTTCCGAGGCAGAAGTACAGACAATTGTCAAGTTTACCCAAACAGAAGCACCGATGTACAAACAAGTTTTCGCTGTTTCCGATGCGGTCAAGATTGTGGACGGGCCGTTTGCTGATTTTATAGGTAAGATTGACTCGGTTGACGGCGAAAAAGGCAAAGTCCGGGTCCTGGTTTCCATCTTTGGCAGGGAAACCCCGGTTGAGTTGGATTTTCTGCAAGTGCAGAAAATATAGAAGAATATGGCTAAAAAAGTTAAAACACTAATTAAACTAAATATCCCGGCCGGTGAGGCCACACCGGCTCCTCCGGTGGGCCCGGCCTTGGGCCAGCATGGGCTCCCTATCATGGAGTTTGTCAAAGCTTTTAACGATAGAACTCAAGAGAAAAAGGGTAATATTTTGCCGGTGGTGATCACGGTTTATGAAGACCGGACTTTTGCCTTTATCACCAAAGAGCCGCCTGTGGCAGAAATGATTAAAAAGGCTTTGAGCCTGGAAAAAGGCTCCGGAACTGCTATGAAACAGCCGGTGGGAACTTTAACCTCTGCACAGGTTAGACAGATTGCCGAAGCAAAACTGCCTGATTTAAATACTAAAAATATAGAGGCCGCAATGAAGATTGTAGAAGGCACAGCTAAGAGTATGGGAGTGAAAATTAGTGGCTAGTCGCTAGAATCTAGTCACTATAAAACTATGGGTAGACCAAGAATAAAAATTATTGATGATGCACAAGAAGAAGCTAAAGCGAAAGCTTCTAAAAAGAAGGCTGAAAAACCTGAGGTAAAGGCTCAACCATCCACTCCAGACGTCATTGCGACCCCGGACTTGATCCGGGGGAAACAATCTTCCACGGAAGAGAAAGATCGCCACGTCGAGTCGAAATCCGACTCTCCTCGCGATGACAAAGAGAAAAAACCCCAAAAGCCCGGCAAAGCCAAGCCCAGATCCAAAAAATACCAGGAACTCACTAAAGACCTTGACAGAACCAAGGTTTATCCCCTTTCCGAAGCTGTTGACTTGTTAAAAAAACTCTCTTATTCCAAGTTTGAAGGCAGCCTAGAAGCCCATGTCAACACTGCACAAACCGGCATCCGGGGCCTAGTTTCACTGCCTTTTTTAAGCGGCAAGAAACTTCGCATTTTAGCTTTTGGCAAAGGAGCAGACACTTCAGGGGCTGACACGGTTGGCTCTGATGAAGCCATTGAGGAAATTAACAAGGGCAAGGTCAACTTTGATTTAGTAGTCACCACCCCTGAGTGGATGCCGAAACTGGCCAAAGTAGCCAGGATCTTAGGCCCCAGGGGCCTGATGCCTAACCCGAAAAACAATACTATCATATCCGGCGAAGACGGACTGAAAAAGGCCGTAGAAGGCTTCCAGGCCGGAAAAACCGAGTATAAAACCGAGTCTAAGGCTCCTGTGATACACCTGGCCCTAGGGAAGCTAAACCAACCCAACGAAGAACTGATAGCCAACATTAAAACCCTTTACCAAACCATCGGCAAATCCCGAGTCAAAAAAATTACCCTTTCCCCCACCATGGGACCGTCAGTTAAAATAAATTTAGCCTCGCTTTAAAACCTTCTTTAATAAGCTTCCGACTTTAATCTTTAAGCTATAAATGGAAATTAAACCAAAAACCAAAACAAATAGGGCGGAGGCTATATGGAATAAAACTATCATGGCTGAGGCTAAATCAGCCTGGATCCCGAAGAGGCCGGACAGTATCAAGAGTCCTGATGCCTCGGCTGAACCAACATACCCAGGTGCCGCAGGTATCAGGTAGGTTAGGGCTGACAAAAGCTGACCCAGGTACATTTTCAGAAAGTCCTCTCTTACACCTAAGGCCGCAAAGGTAAAATACCAAATGGCTGCATCGCCAGCGTATCCTAAGACTGTCAACCCCAGCATCAAGCTTAGATCTTTTGGATGCCTTTTCAAAATAGAAAATGATTCTAAAATGAAAGTGCTAAACTTATCAAAGTATATTTTAATACTATTAACTATCAAAAGATGCATCAAAAAATTGAATAATTTTCTAGCAAATTTCGCTTGATGAACTGCCAGGTAGGTTAAAAGCAGGGCTGAGATTAGTATAATCGTTATAATAATTATAAAAGTTATACTAAGGGAGGCCGGTACCACAAAAAACAACACTGCAGTTAAAAGCAGCACTACCAAAAAATCCACAAACCGATCCATAAATATCCAAACTACAGACTTACCCAAGCCTAAATTATAATTTGTATTTAAATAAACCCCCTTCAGAAACTCCCCTGCCCGGATGGGAATGAAGAAATTAAGCATCATGGCCGCCCCGTTTAAAAAAATAAGGTCCAAAAGCTTAATCTTTTTAATCTCTGCAAGAAATACTTGAAGCCTGATAGCCCGGATAACCGGAGATAAAAACATAAATAAAGCTATTGGTCCTAAATAAAACAAGTTTGCTTTTGACAAATTGGCAGCAATTTGATTTAAGTCCACAAAACGGGACCAGACAAAGATTAAAATTATCCCTAAGACGGTATTGAACAAAATTTTCAGCATCCATTAAATATACACCATTTCCTTAATTTTGGTAGATTCTGATATATATAGACCTATTGACAAGACATGGTTTTAATAATAATTTGGATATAGAGTAAATTTTATTAAAACCGTGAATAGACAAAAAGGACAGTACCATGCCCAGGTATTTATAGTAGCCATTCTTCTGGCTGTTTTTCTGTCTGTTGCTAACTTCTCCTCCGTAGTCTACGCCCAGCCCGCAAACAAACCTACATATAATAATGTCAACACTCAGGTTAATAAAAAACCCGGTTTCCTACAGCAATTCTTTTCAGCCCTGGCTGCTCCTTTCAAACTAATCTTCAGCAACCAACCTGTAAATCAATCTGCCCTAGCTCAGAAAAAAACCATCAAACCAACTCCTAAACCAACAGTGCAACCTGCCGTCGTTAAGTCTACTCCCAAACCAACTCCTAAACCCACACCTAAACCAATCCCCGCCACTACCCCGGTTTCAGGCGGCACACTAGTTACTTCTTTAGCTGCAGGGACCAAGTATATAGACTTAATCGGCAAAACAGTTATTGATTCCTCCGGCAATGTTTACCCAAGCAGTGCTGCCCTGGCCCAAACTGACAAACCCTCTCTTGGTACCAGCAACAATAAATATTACGGCTTACATTTAAATAGTTTCTCTGTTGATAAAGCAGGCGGGATTAACACGGTCTTGGGAGGCGGCGTTGTCAAATCCTCCTCATCAGGAGTTCTGTCTTCTTCAAAGATAGAATTAAATTCCTCAGATATCGGGGGAACCCTGCAGGCAGGCAATGGTGGTACCGGACAAACTACTTATACAGCAGGTGACCTGGTCTTTGGTGCTAGCGGCGGCGGCACTTTATCAAGGTTAGCTATTGGCACATCCAATCAAATTTTAACAGTCACATCCGGTCTGCCGGCCTGGTCAAGTACCCTGGCTTTAACAAGCGCCTCTTTTTCATCAACAGTATCTATATCTGACGGAACATTTGGCACGCCCGGGTTAAATTTCAGCGATGACACTGATTCAGGTCTATACCGATTGGGAGCCAATGCCATCGGGTTGATTACCGGGGGAACACTAGCTCAAGGCATTACCATTAATTCTTCCGGCAATGTCGGTATTGGCACCACCGGCCCGGGTGGCTCATTAATGGTCAACGGCAACGGAATGATCGGTTATTCATCCGGCAACGCAGCTTCCCTGGCTAACGGCTTGGCAGTTTCCGGCAATGTCGGTATTGGAGCCAGCCATGCCCAGGCCAAATTAGTTGTCCAGGGCAATGTCGGGATTGGTTACACCGGATTAAGCCAGGCCATTCCTAACAATGGCTTAGCAGTTTCCGGTAATGTCGGGATTGGAGTCACTACAGCTAATTCTAATTTAGCCGTTTCAGGTAATGGAGTCTTTGGTGCCGGATTTGCCGGTATGTCAGCCACAGCTAACGGTCTGTTAATTGAAGGTTCTGTGGGTATTGGTATCTCAGTCCCCTCCCAAACCTTCCAGATTGGCACAGCTGGTAATTCCCTAGTCTTTACCTCTGGAGGCAACTTAGGAGTTGGTGTCACTACCCCCTTAAATACCTTGGACATTATTGGCAGCGCCCAGATCAGAACAGCAGGTGCGGCATCCTTTGCAGTCACCTCCTCAAACAGGGTAGGTGTTGGTACTACTGCTCCGGGAGCTACTTTCTCAGTTAATGGCGCCACCACCTTAGGTACTTTCAGCAACACCACCGGACCTGCCAATGGCCTGGCTCTGTCTGTTAATGGCGGAGTTAATATTGGCTCATCCAACATTGTCGCTCCCACTAACGGGTTATTTGTACTGGGCAATGTCGGGCTGGGAGTAACTACACCGGGCGCAGGATTATCTCTTGCCTCCAATGCCACCATCGGCTACACCGGAGTTAATGTGACTGGCCCATCCACCGGCCTGGCTGTCTCAGGCAATGTCGGTATTGGTACTACAACAGCCAACAATGCCTTATCAGTAATTGGCGCTGGTCTTTTCTCCGGCACCTGGGCAGGAGCCACTGTTCCTACTAATGGATTAGTGGTAGAAGGCTCTGTAGGTATTGGTATTTCCGTCCCCTCCCAATTCTTCCAGGTAGGATCAGCTAGCAATGCTTTGGCTTTCACTTCAACAGGCAGTTTGGGTATTGGTGTGACCACTCCATTAAATACATTAGATGTCTTTGGCAGTGCCCAGTTTAGAAACACATCCGGAGTTGCTCTTGGTATAACCAGTTCAGCCAGGGTTGGTGTGGGCACCACTGCCCCGGGTGCAGCCTTCTCTGTCTCAGGCGCCACCACCTTAGGTACTTTCAGCAACACCACCGGACCTGCCAATGGCCTGGCTGTCTCAGGCAATGTCGGTATTGGGGTGACTACAGCTAATGCTACCTTAGCTGTTGCCGGTAATGGTGTATTCGGTACAGGCTTTGCAGGCAATCTGGGTCCGACTAATGGTTTGGCTGTTCAGGGCAGTGTAGGCATAGGCACAACATCACCGGAGAATCCCTTACATCTTATTGGCACATTCAGAATTGACAGCAACACTGATAACGCCAACCAGGGTTGTATCAGATATGGCGACAATAACGAACTGCAGTATTCCCAGGATTGTACAACTTTCACTAATTTCAGTAATATCGGAGTAGGTTCATCTGTCGGCGGCGGGTGGAATGATTCCGGCACCAATATCAATCTGATCACTTCCACCGATAATGTCGGCATCGGTTATTCCGCAGCCGGAACTGCAAAGTTGGGAATTAACGGCAATGTCGGTATTGGCACCACTGCCCCGTTATCCGCATTATCCGTAATCGGCGGTGGAGTTTTTGGTACAACCAGCTATGGTTCCCTGACTGCTCCCACCGGTGGATTACTGGTAGAAGGTAACATTGGGGTAGGGATCACTACACCGGGCGCAGGTTTGGCAGTAGCATCAAATGCAATCATCGGCTTTACAGGAACTAATGTTCCTGCCCCATCCACCGGCCTGGCTGTCTCAGGCAATGTCGGTATTGGGGTGACTACAGCTAATTCAGCTCTGTCTGTTAATGGCGGAGTTAATATTGGCTCATCCAACA
>JACPDA010000009.1 GCA_016184225.1 Candidatus Daviesbacteria bacterium | reverse complement strand
GGATTTCATGTCCTCGTAATATGCTTCTTTATATTCCAGCGCTAAATCAGCCGGATTAATCATTTTTTGTTTGGCCCGCTCAATAATTTTATCGTCAATGTCGGTAATGTTTTGCAGATAAAAAACTTCGTAGCCGCGATGCCGCAGATATTTGGCGACAACGTCAAAAACAACATAGGTTCTGGCATGGCCTATGTGCGAATAATCATAAACCGTTGGTCCGCAGGTGTACATACCCACATGAGGTGGATTTAGTGGCTTGAAATCTTCAATTTTTCGAGCGAGAGTGTTATATAATTTCATCCGCTTACTCCTCTAAATTTCTCAACCTTCTGGGCGGCACGTTGGGCGGCAAGAGGCGGCGGTTTTTTGGCTTCTTTTTGCTCTAATTCCTGCATCTCCTGCTTTTTTTCTTTTTCAACCTTCTCGGCCGGGCGCTCCTCTTTTGGTTTTGGCGGATTTGTTAGCTGTTGATAATATTCGCTATGCAAACGTTGCCGAAGAGACTCCTCTTTTTGCTTATCTTCAGCTTGTTTTTGCTGAACTTCTTCGGCGCTTATCTGTGGTTTTTCCCCGCCATATAAATCTTTTACAAATGCTTTTGTTTGCGATTTATCCTGACTTTGTTTGGATTGTTGTGATGTGCTCGTCTGTGGTTTTGCTTTTGAACCGACAACTTGCTGCCCTACGGCCTTAGCGCCTTTCTCAACTTCTTCCTGTATAATCTCCAGCGTCCCTCCAAGCAACCCCCCTTTATTCATATTTAATACTCGCTTCTTCCTTCCATCGCCCGCTGGAGCGTGACTTCGTCGGCATATTCCAAATCCGCGCCAACCGGAAGTCCCCGTCCAATGCGCGTGATCTTTAACTGATGTCCATTTTGAACGATCTGCTTAATTTGTTTATGAATATACATTGCCGTTGCTTCTCCTTCCATGGTCGGATTCGTCGCCAGTATTATCTCCTTTATTCCTGCATTATTCCTGATTCTTTCTAAAAGTTGCTCAATATAAATCTCATCCGGTCCAATGTTATTTAGAGGATCTATTCTTCCATGAAGTACGTGATTCGCGCTGTTTATCCGAACA
This sequence comes from Candidatus Daviesbacteria bacterium, assembly GCA_016184225.1. GTDB lineage: Bacteria > Patescibacteriota > Microgenomatia > Daviesbacterales > UBA10151 > UBA10151. Next base: position 2,254 of record JACPDA010000009.1, on the reverse strand, counting down.
AATAGAACACGGGTCTTCCTCGCCAATCGTAAAGCAGACCGAACACAAGATCGTTTCTTTTTTAAGATTCTCAAGCGCTTGAGCAAACCGGTCTAATTCAAGTTGAGGAACATGCAACAAGTAAAAGGTAAGCCGTTGGGCTGTTTTTGGTCCAATTCCGGGAAGCCGCTCAAATGCTTCGATAAGATTTTGTATTGCCTTTGGAATTTTCATCTTTTCTTTTTTAACTCGTCTGCTATCATTTTTGCTATCGATAGAACCTCAAGTTTTGGGAATTGTTTTTTCTCCGGAACCTCGATAGAGTCCGTAACAAATACTTTTTTTATTGCTGATTTTTGCAAGACTTGCGGGGCCGCATTGGAAAAAACCGGGTGCGTTGCAAAAACATAAATCTCCGAAACTCCTTTTTGAAGCAGAAGATTTACTGCCGTAATTATGGTGCTTCCGCTTGAAATCATATCATCAACAATAAGAGCTCGCTTTTTAACTTCCCCTTCAATCTCTTTGGCGGTTGTTTCTCCTGTTGCCAAATTTCGGTTTTTGACAATTGAGGCATAAGGCATTCCCGAAAGCATCTCTGAGAGCATTTTTATTCTTCGTATTCCTCCCATATCGGGCGAGATAAGCACCGTTGAATTGTTAGTAAAACGTTCTTCTTTGATTTTTTCTGCAAAAAGGGGAAGAGCCGAAAGATGGCAAACGGGAATATGAAACAACTCCGGAATTTTAATTGAATGAAGATCAAATAAAATAAGTTTGTCCATGCCAACTGCTTCGAGGGTTCTTATCACCACTTATATGGAATAACCGCAGTTGCTGATTTTGCTCCGCTTCTTCTTATGGCATCAACAATAAAAAAAAGCTCCATATAATTTTGATCTGTCGGGGTTGAGGTTGACTGAACAACAACACACTCGTTATCTACAACTTTCTCCAAAATCCGCACTCTCTTTTCTCCATCGGGGAAGATGTGAATTTCCAAAGGAGAAAGCTTAGTTTTAAGCTTTTCTGCAATTTTTTCAGCCAGTGGTTTATTTGAGCTCCCGCTAAAAACCTTCATTGTTGTCCTCCTCCCAATAATCCCTGGAGTCCTCCACCCATTTGCTGAAGTTTTCGCGCCGCTACTTCTTGGGATTTTTTAACCGCCTCATTTACCGCCTCTTTTATGTCGTTGTCCGAGCGGCCGTTTGATTTCAGCTCTTTAATTTTCTGATCACCGCTTATTATTATTTGAACACCGTTTTGCTCAACTGTAACTTCTTCGCTTTGAAGTTCCCGCTGAATAGCCATTGCCTGATCTCGCATTTTCTTTAAGTCTCCTAATTGTTTAAACGGATTCATCATCTCCCTTCACCCCCTTTAGAAACAGTTTTCCGATTTAATCGGAATTACTGTTTCTTAAGTCCGCCTAAGAACGCCCCGTGAGGCGTGTATGAATAATACTGGAAAGCCGAACGGTAAGTTCAGGCGGACCTCTTTATTTTAACATCACAAGAACCTTAGCTGTCTCTCCTGTTATTTCTTCTAGCGCTTGCTCTAATACTTTCTTTATTTTATTATCCTCCAATCTTTCTTTATGAAACTTGTACCCGGTTTCAATAACAAGCTTTTTTCCATCATACGATTTTAGAACACATCCGCGCAATACCCCGGCAACTGAGTGGTTGTAGGATCTTGCCTTCTCGATAAGTCTTTGCCAGAGATCTAGGTTTTTTGATTTTGCAATCTGACTATCGCTGAAAGACGCGGAACTAGACGCAGAATTATGCTGAACCTCAACTTTGCGTTGTTCTGCATACGGTTCTGCGCTATTCTGCGCTTGTAAACCCCACCCAATAATTGCCAACTCCAATGGCAGCTGCGGCAGAACTGCGTATTTTAGCTCTGAATGCGCCCGTGCCAAAAGTTCGATAAGGTGTTTTACTTCCTCAACGCTAAACCCTACCTTTGATTTAGAACTTGCAACACCTAATTGAGTAAGTAACTCTTCATGCAAAGTATTTATGAGCTGTTCCAAAAAATATTTCATGTCAATCCCCTGCTCGACAATTTTTGAAGTCAATTTTAATCCCTCTTTTTTATCTTTCTTTGCCAAAAAAGAAAGTATCTGCAAGGCTTGATATTTGATATTTGATATTTGATATTTTTTTTCCAATAATTCTTTCGTAATTTTCTTCCTATTTGCAACGGAAGCCATTTCCTCCAAGATTTTTGCCCCGTCGCGAAAACTCCCCAACGATAACTGGGCAATATG
>JACPDA010000007.1 GCA_016184225.1 Candidatus Daviesbacteria bacterium | reverse complement strand
CACGCTCCACTGCTTGTGCGGGTCCCCGTCAATTCCTTTGAGTTTTAAGCTTGCGCTCGTACTCCCCAGGTGCTCTGCTTAACGCGTTAGCTGCGACAGCCACTTGCGCGGCTATCTAGCAGAGATAGTTTACGGCTGGGACTACACAGGTCTCTACAATTATGTTAATCCTAGACCAAATGATCTAGATTCTCGTAATCGCTTACGAGTTCGGACTATATCTTTACCCTAAATTGAGGCAAATTATAAATTGCCTTCGGATTTCCATACGAAGCTATCAAAAGTTGTAGCACTTTTTCTTTTTCAAAGCTTTCCCAATAAGCGGAATGTTGGGTGATTTGTACACCCTTCATAAAACCTACCTTACTAGCAAAGATTTTCAAATCTTTCTTACCCTGAATCCGAATTAAGTTATCTGCTTGTAATATTTTTCCTTCAATTCCAATCTTTTTAAGCAAATTACAATATTGCTTTATTAAGACCGGATGTTTACAAGCAAGATAAACATTACGAATTAACCATAGGTATTTATTTCTTGCTACATATAGATTTACTCCCCCATCACAACTAAATGCCACTTTTAAAAATTGGCAGATAGCTGAATGATCTTGTAATCTATCCGGCAAACAGGCTGATGGATAAATTGAACCGTTAACTTCTGACGAATACCTTAACGTTCTGAACGTTCCGTATTGCTTTGTCAGAAATTTACCAATTCTCATATCGTCCATCACTGCCTTATAATAGGGTTTGCCATTAACTAACTTTTGAGAAATTCTGATTCTCCTATCTGGTAGATTAAAAAGCGCAGTTAAACTTTGTTTAAATGCTGCAATAATCTGCCAGGAAGTATTACCAAGATAGAATCTCCATCCATTTTTACCTTTTGGTGAAAGACATCCATCTGTATAAAGAATTCCTAAAAGTGTTGCTTCGTTTGAATCCATATTCCTCAATTTAGAGCATTTGGCATTTAGTCTCTGAGGGTTCCCCACCAGTGGCGGGGCCTTCCCTGCTGATTGACTGCACTAGATACATTATCAGTTAATTATATCTTAACTAGTACTAGATACTTCAGTTATTCCAGCATATAGCCAAATTAATTTTTGTACGTTCATGTAACTGAACGTACCCAGACAAAGACCAATTATCTGTTTCGCTCCCCCAGCTTTCGTGCCTCAGCGTCATGGGTTGACTAGGTGCCTGCCTACGCCTTTGGTGTTCCCGATGATATCAACGCATTTCACTGCTACACCATCAGTTCCAGCACCCTCTTCAACCATCAAGATCCGCCATATTTTACCCAAATCCCTGATTGAGTCAGAGCATTTCAAGTAAAATGCACGGATCAGCCTACGCAACTCTTTACACCCAATAAATCCGGATAACGTTTGCACTCTACGCATTACCGAGGCTTCTGGCACGTAGTTAGCAAGTGCTTATTCGTAAGGTACCGTCATAATCTTCCCCTACAAAAGGAGTTTACAACCCGAGGGCCTTCATCCTCCACGCGGCGTCGCTCGATCAGACTTTCGTCCATTGTCGAAAATTCCCTGCTGCGCCACCCGTAGGTGTATCGCCCGTGTCGCAGTGCGATTGTGGCTGACCATCCTCTCAGACCAGCTACCCGTCGTTGCCTTGGTAGGCCATTACCCCACCAACAAGCTGATAGGACGCGGGCTGATCCGGAAACGACTTACGTCTTTAGACGATAGATGTTGGAAATTGGAAACTGGAATTTGAAGTTAGAAATTGGAAATTAGATTTTTGTCTAACTTCTATC
>JACPDA010000002.1 GCA_016184225.1 Candidatus Daviesbacteria bacterium | reverse complement strand
TAGATTTTTCTTTTGCTCATTTGTGGTGGAGGGAACTTCGACGTCCATAGTTTTATAGTAAAGGAGGGGAGGGGAGTTGTCAACCTTACCTTTTCAAGGTGAGCCGGAAGAATTATTGGATTGTAGTCCCCACCTGTTGTCCCAATAGTATTTTTGTAAGATTACCTTTTATGTGCATGTTATAAACGATAATAGGTATATTGTTATCACTACAAAGAGCCAGCGCAGATTTATCCATAATATTAATTTTTTTATCGCTTAACGCTCTTGCAAAACTTAATTTTTTAAACATTCTAGCTTTGTTATTGCCGTTATTAGGATCTTCTGTATATATTCCATCAACCTTTGTGGCCTTAATAACGATATCACATTTCAATTCTAGACATCTTAATACAGCTGTAGTATCGGTTGTTATATATGGGATTCCTGTGCCTCCTCCTAAGATAACTATCCTTCCTTTTTCCATATGTCTTATGGCCCTTCTTCTTATAAAGGGTTCTGCTACTTGTTTAATTTCAATAGTTGTTAATAACCGTGTATCTATTCCATTTTTCTCTAATGAATCCTGAAGAGCGATCGAATTAAAGATAGTTGCGAGCATACCCATATAATCTGCCATTGATCTGTCCATGCCATGCGTGCTACCAGATAATCCTCTAAAAATATTTCCCCCTCCGGTTACAATGGCGATTTGTACGCCCAGTTCATAAATTGGTTTTATTTCCTTTGCGAGGTAATCTATAAATTCCGGATCAATTCCATATTCTCTTTTACCCTTTAATGCTTCTCCGGAGAGTTTGAGAAGAATTCTTTTAAATTTTATTTTCTTCATTTTGATGCTTAATTCTATATTACTGCAATTTTACTAAAAAATCCATGCAAAGATAAAGATGTTTTAATCTATCGTATTTACAGAGATGCCATAAGAATTTAGTGTATCACATTGTTCTTTCAATACGCTTCGTATGGTTTCCCAGTACCCTCGGAAGTCCAACTCTCTTCGATTAATTACTCTTTTTAAATCAAATATAGTAGTCCAACAAAAGGTTCTTATTTCGTCATCTTTTATGGCAATATCGCTATCATCTCCTAAAAATTCTACTAAAAAAAATGTTTGATTTTGTCCTACATATAGCTTGTTATCAATATTTATCGGTTTCCTCCATGCATATTTTCTAGTTATTTTACTCTTCCCAAGAATTTTTATTTTATCGGTTCCCAATTCTTCTTGAAATTCTCTTTTTACCGCTTGTTCTGGAGATTCTTCGGGATTTACCCCTCCTTGAGGAAATTTCCAATAATCTGGTGGCCATTGTAAAAGATTAACTAGCAAAAATTCTGGCCCTCGAAAAGTAATAAACGAGACATTGCTTCTGTATATTTGTTCCCCCTCTGGCAAGTGTCCTTTTTTCATTAATTATTTCTTTGATGGAAGAATTAATTGGGGAAGGGGTTGATCAGATATGCAATACGGATTTCCTATTTCAGGAAATTTTAATCTTATTAGTTCCATTTCAACATTTGTTCCAGGACAATATAGGTTTAATTCGGGACAACTTAAGCACCTCATTGCTAACTGATGGCTGAAATCTCTAAAGGCATTTAGCTTAGGCGATTTTCTCCATACTTGAAGCATAGTATATCCTTCCTCTTTTATATCTCCAAATTGTAGGCCTCTATCAATATAGGGAGCATAACCTCCTGCCCAAAGGGAGCCATTTGCTAAAAGATTACATCTAGTAAATCCATCTGGGCCTCCAACTTTTAATCCCAATTCGTTCATTCTTATTGAATTCTCCCTTGTTACTTGTGAACCAAATAGAATATTAATATGTGGATATTTTTTAACAATCCGCGCTGCTTTTTGATTGAAGTCGTAGAGTTCTTGATAGGAAAGTGTTTCTCTAACCATTCTTTGAGCACGTCCTGTAGATCTCATGTGAAAAAAATTCATCTCATCCACATACGGACCAACCGTTTGAATAACCTCTTCCATATCGGAGACTGATTTTCTGTTTAATACAGTATTCGTTCGCAAAACAGCGCCTCTTTCATGTAGTTGTCTTAAGCTTTGAAGTGTTCTATCAAAATTCCCTCTCCCTCTTATTTGGTCATGATGTTCTTTTGTCCCATCGATACTAAGCACTATTTGTTCTAGCTCAAGAGAAACAAGCTTGTCTATTATTGACGGATCTTTGTACACACCATTACTATTTATAGATACCCCGAAACCCAATTCTTTTGCCCTTTGAAGTATTTCGTACCAATCAGGATGCATTGTAAGTTCGCCGCCACTAAATCGGACATCAAAAACATTATCTCTTCGTATTCCTTCTAAGGCTTTAAACATTTCATCAGTTGACATTTCGTCTGAATCTTTAGTTCCCGATGCATTAAAACAGTGCTTGCAGCGTAAATTACAAACTCGCGTTGTTTCTACATATATCCTAATTGGAGAGTAGGGAAGGTCAGGCGGAGCCGAGCTAAGATCTGCTTTTCGATGTTCAAAACTTTCTACCTTTATGCCGTTTATAGAAATATCTCCATGAAGAGCCTCATGCTCTAGATATTTATATCTTAATGTCTTTCTATCAAATAAAGTTCCTCCGAATACTTCATCTCTTAATACAAATCGTTCTTTCATGTTGGAAAGTTTGCTCTTAGGAGGGATTGTAAGCAGTTACAGATTTTTTGTCAAGTTTTTGTCAAGCTCGATTAATGAGTGTATTAGGAGTTAAACCCCCAAGAGCACGGTGGGGGAGGAAGCCGAAGTATTTGGGAAAGACTAAAGAAAGAGAGATGATATTAAAGTAATTGAGCACAAAAAGCATGAGGAGAAAGGTTGTAATTCCAATCACTATTCCTCCCATTCCAAACTCAACTCCTTCCAAAAGCGAATTCTTTTTCGGCTCTTCCGGCTGGGTTTGCGGCAATTGTTCCATGATTTTATGGTACGAGGTTAAAAGAAGGTTGTCAACCCCGATTAAATCGGGGTCAGCTTTTTATACTCTAGGCTATTGACAGGGGAGAGAATATACTTTGCTTTACTTTCTCAGGCAGAGCCTTCGAAGTCTCTTTAAGAAATTTTGCTGCGTCGAGAATTTCCATAAGCACTGGTTTATTCTCCTTGGAGAAATGTATGATAAGATTCTTTTCTTGTTCGGCATAATCAACAGGTTCTTTAGAGAACCAAACCATGAGCACATCATCCTCTTTGTCATAGCGAAATTTTTTTGAATTCATTTTAGAAATACCGACCTTTCTTGGCTGGGTAAAAGGTAATTACCGTAATTATATCATCTTTCTCACGATACACAATGCGCAAAATATGTTTTTTGCCAAATGCCGAAGAGGCAATTTTCTTTGGGTAATCAGATTGCGTATCAAGATGAAGAGGGTTTTTAAGAGTGTTCTTTACCAGAGACTTTGCAACATGAACGCCTAGTTTATCTAAATCTTTCAGTTTCTTTTCTGCATGACGGGTGAAAACTATCCGCATGGTTACATTTTAACAGATTTTAAGGAATTGGGGTTGAGGTTGGGGTTACCCCCGGGAGAAGGGTTGAGAAAGAGAGATAATATTAAAGTAGTTCAGCACAAAAAGCATAAGCAGAAAGGTGGTAATTCCAATCACTATTCCTCCCACCCCAAACTCAATTCCCTCAAGAAGTGGATTCTTTTTAGGCTCTTCCGGCTGGGTTTGCGGCAATTGTTCCATGATTTTATGGTAGGGGATTGATGAAAAAGTGTCAAGTTTGATTTTTAGAGAAGTTCGGTGACTACACCACTGCAATAATTTTATCTATTCATTGACAGTATAAACAATGATTCTAGCTATAAGTTATGGTAGAATTGCTTTCTATGAGAGAGAAAGATTTTCCTCAATTATATTTTATGGTAAATGGCCGAAAGGAAAAAATGAGCGATCATCTTTTTGTCCGAGGGCCTAGCGGTGAAATCATAAGAAATGGTATAGGTATTGCATCATCACCGGCAACTGAGACGCTACATCAGTGGAGGGAATTGTGGAAGTATGGCGCAGGATACATTGTAATTAAAACGGCTAATCATGAAATGACCTATTCTTCTCCTCTTCAGACGCGAATAAATACATATAAGGAGGGAGCGCTCACTACCCTTGAGAATATTGGAAAAACTTCTATCGAACAGAAACCAATTGAGGAGCTCGTTTCAGAAATTAAAACTGCAAGAGAAGAGGGAATTTTTGTTATTCCGAGCATTGCCTCAAAAAATCCCGATCTATCAGTTTGGCAGTCAATGATCGATGCGGTCTCCTCAACGGGCGTTCCTTATTTTGAATCAACGCTTCGCTATCCATATAGGGGAATTATGCAGCAGGTAGTTAATGAATTAAGAGCCGCTTATGACTATTTTGATTTTGACTATAATGAATACAGTGTTGGTATTACGCCAATTGGTATATGCGAGAAGACAGGATTGAATCCACGATATATAGAAACAGAAACCAATAGACGTTTTGAAATATTCTTAAAATTGGTAGGCGAATATAGTAAGCAGAAGGGTATTGGAATGATCGCAAAACTATGGGGAGGGAGACACGATATACCAGCGCTTGTTGCAACATGCGCTCTCGCCGGAATGAAAGGAATCACATTAGTAAACTCATTTCAATCTCCACCACTTCGGGAGTTTCCCGATATGAAGGAGTATAAAAGAGCAAATGTTAGCGGAGGAGACCTTCGTCGGATAAGAAATTCTTCACTTGAAGCAGTAGCAAGAACATTTGTTGATAATAAGTTTCCAAGAATTACTTTATTTGCAAGTGGTGGTGTAGCTGTAGAGCTTGCATCAAAAGATAGGCAAAATGTAGATCGAGCAATTGACGATATTATTCTCTGTCTGGAGCTTGGTGCGGATATGGTCCAACTTTATACAGCTATTCATCAAGACTATACTCTTTTAGGAACCCTTATACGGGAATTGGGGCTAAAATTAGAAGAAGATAAAACTTTTAAAGATTTGGGACAAGATAGATCAAGATTTACAGGACAAAATAGACCAATATACCGACTTTTTCGAATAAACCAAGATACTTGCATTGGGTGTGGAATTTGTGAAAAAACTACTTACTGTGATGCAATATGGCCTTCAAGCAGGCAGGCGGCTGCGGTCAATAAAAAACTTAGTACTTTTGAAATTCATCTGGATGATTGCACTGGATGTGGACTCTGTGCTACAGTATGTCCCGTAGAGAATACCATAGTGCCCTTTCATAAAGAAAGAGGGAAAGAATAATATGTCCCCTGAGATAATACTTGCATCATGTTCGCCTGTAAGAAGGGAAGTACTTAATAAGTTAAGGATCAGTTATATTGTTCGACCAAGCGAGTTCGAAGAAAAGACTGTCGTTGAAAGTGATGAGTCCTTTGAGGATCTTGCAAAGCGATTAGCGTTGGGAAAAGCAAGAAATATAGCATCAAAAGTCCAAAACGCAATCATTATTGGTGCAGATTCTTTTGCTGTACTAGAGGGAAAGATTATGGGAAAACCCCATACTAAGGAACGCGCTATTGAATATTTATCCCGACTAAATGGAAAAACGCATGAATTTTATACTGGTATGGCAGTAATAGACACAGAAAGACAAAGAGAAGTTGCGGATTGCACGACAGCAAGGGTACGATTCAAAACTTTATCCCAAAACGAAATAGAGCAATATGTACGGGTAGAAGATGCAGTAACAGCGGGAGGTGCTTATAGAATTCAAGGCTTAGGAGCAGTTCTTATCGAAAAAGTAGAAGGCGATTATTATGCTGTTGTAGGTCTCTCTCCAAGCGTACTCCAAGAAATGTTAAAAAGTCTTGGTCACAGCCTGTTCGATTACATCGAATAATTCTCAAAATACTTTTTGTATCTATAAAATCCATGTTCTGAAGAAAGAAGCAGTCCTCTTTCCACCCTTCGTTGGATGTAGGACCTATCCGTAATTTTTAGCTTCTTTAGCACTTCAAGTTCATTTCGTGTTGTGGCTGACTCTCTCAAGGGATCTCGCCATTTAATTTTTTGTTCATATGACTTACTTTCTAAAATAGTATTGATTGCCTTTGAATTACCAAAGTAGCTTTGTCCACGCGCTACGCTGTCTAATGCCCAAGTAATATAGCTGAAGTTATAATCATTTTTGTGTCTTTCAATAATTTTTCTTATTTCTTTCTCGGCTTGTTGGAACAATGAAACACTAGAAAGATAAGTGCTGTTTAACGCTATGTATCTCCAGCAGATGAGCATTATTATATCTGATTTTTCAGCAGATAATGCTTTATTGGTGATTTCTAAGCTTTTTTTATAGAATCTTCTATACTTTCTACCGAATGAGTATCTGCCGAGGGCGTAGTAAGCAAAAGCCTGAACTATATATGCTTGAGATGCAAGTTTAGGCGAATTAATCTCCTTTGCAATAGTTAGTTGCTCACGGATTAATGGCGATACAACAGACATATTCGCCTCTGGAAAAAGAATGCTCCCCGAAGCATATCCTTTTTCAAATAATATTTCTCCTAATAACGAAAGTAATTTGTTCTTATATAAAATATTCCATTCTTTACGTATGTATCTTCGAGTTTGGCTACTTAATTCATCTGCCCAATCCATAACAAACTGAATAAATCCATGTTCGCGAGCATAATTGAGTTTACTAATTTGTGAAGTTAAAAGATCAATCACGTCATGTAAAGAGCTACTTGATGGGTATAGTTTTAGACCATACCGGAGAAGATAATCTTCTTCAAGGGCAAGAAAAAGTTCATCTTTTTGTCGTTTCATAAGACTAAGAATCATACAAAATGTTCCAAGTTGCTCAACGGTAAATAGGCGTTTTCCATTGATAATGCGAGAAAGAGAGCTAGAATCAATACCTCGATAACCCAGTCTTTGCCACAACTCCAGTGCTAGCTGATTTAAACTAAATTTCCCTTGAAAGATCGTTTTATTCCCTACTTTTTGGTAATATTGTTTAAGAATTTTAGACAATTTTGTCATATTGACCATTATGTCAGTGATATTTTTTTGATCTTTGTCTATTCTAATGCAAAACAGACCTTATGTAAACAGTATGGATCTTGAAAAATTAACACAAGCCTTATCTAATCTTGATAAAAAGATTGAGGAATTGGATCAGCAAATAATAAATATTAGGATTGAAATACATAATTTATTTTGGGATTTGGTCAATTTAAGAAAAAAGATACCAGAACAGAAGAAGAGATAATTATTTATTTTCTAAGTCTCGATTATTTTTTTTGACATTGATTATGGAGAGCTTCAAGGCCGGACTCGGAAAGATTGGCTAGTTTAGACTTCGTGCACTCCCTCCACCCCAAACTCAACCCCCTCAAGAAGGGTATTCCTTTTGGGTTCTTGAGAGGGAAGTTGGCTGCCGTTTAGGTTCTCGTCCACACATTTATCGTAGAGGATTGAGGAAGAAAATGTCAAGCTGTCTGTACTTTTTCGAGTTGGGCAATTCTTTTTTCGTGATTATCAACTCTTCTCTTCATCTGAAAATTTCCTATTTCAAGTTCTTCCCGCATTATTTCAAGCGTTTTGGCTAATTTATCATTGGAGGTTAGGATTTGATCTCGGTATTGTTGCGCCCTGTCATCAACCCGTTGCTCTAGCTTTTCAAGTTTAGAGTCAATTCTTGCTTCAAAAGAAAAAAGTTCCCCTTGAAGAATTTTTGTAGTAACAAGTTGCGAATTACCATCTTTCCGTTTCATAAATAAAGTATATACGCGTGAAGAATTTAGTTTCAAGAGCATTAAAAACATCAAAGGGTATCAAAACGAGTGGGAGTTGGGGTTGCGATTGGAGTAGGGGTTGAACCCCTCGAGGGGTTCAACCCCTAAGAGAACCCTAAGAGAACGGTGGGGAGAATTGCAGGTTCTCTGAGGTTATTTTTCCGTTTCATGCTAATTCATGCTAATGAGCATAGCATTTGTTTAAGAACAACTGTCAAGAACCTATAAGTTTATTTTTTAAACTCAAATGCATCGAGGGGGAGGGGAGGGGTAGTTTTGTTGTCCTTGTGGAGGGAAAAGATAAAGTTGACTCCTTTGAAAGGAGTGGTTTGAGGAAAAGCAAGAGGGTAAAGATAGCCTACCGGTTCTTGTTCTTTTATTCCGCTTTTGAGTTTTTCAGGTTCCATTCCGTATATAGGAGACCCGTAAAACTGATAAGTTGCTGTATAGCCCGCAAGTTTATCTTTTCCGTCAATTGACACAAGAGAAAAGTATTCTTTGGTTCCTTGGATAAGCCCTGACCCGCTTCTTAGACCGCCGGAGAATGCGGCATTAAGCTTAGTAGCGGTTGGGGGAAGATTAAACCCAATGCCCAATAACTGCCCGTTTTTCTTATACAAGGGAATCCCTTTTTGGCAAAACTCCCGAGGCACCGGACAGGCAATTTCGAGTTTTTGAGGCCCAAGCCTAAACATCCCGGGAGCATATTTGCCCGTTAGGAATAACGCCAGCAAGGAAACAATTATAACAATACCAACAATGGCAACAATAATTTTGATTTTTGTTTTTATGTAAGATTTTAGAGCATTAATCATGATATTAAAATTTAAGGACTTACGCCGTTACCGCCATTATAAAGCCTGGAAATCTCCTCTCGTGTTAAGGCCCTATTCCAAATACCAACTTCATCCATTATCCCGCCGAAAGGGTATATTCCAGCACCGTAAAATGCACTGTCTGACTTTCCCATAGAAAGTCCTACTGCATTGGCGGTAAGTGCCCCTATATTTGCCGGGATACTTCCATCTTCTGTGCCGTTTACATAAAGCTTTAATGTTGTTCCATCATAAGTCATAACTAAGTGGTAGAAACGACCTGTGGATAAACTAGTTCTTCCGGTAATACCGCGAGAAGTTGAACCGTTGCCGATAGTAACGTCAACCGCAGAACTCCTTCTGACGATGTTATAAGGACTATCTTTCGATTCAGGTATAGCGCCGATAATAGCCTTAGTGATTATGTAGCCAAGACCTGCTACTGTCGATGGCTTTATCCAAACAGATACTGTAAGTCTTGACATCCCTTCTAGAGAAGAGTTATCCGGTACCCCTATAGAGTCATCAAATCCATCAAAGTTTCGGGCTCGACCAATTTTACCGTCAGCAACAACAGTTGTACCATTAGCGGTACCATTGTTGGAGCCAATTGAATCAGCAACAGTGGTACCACTAGCTTCATTCATTTTCCAGTAAGCCACAAGGTTATTAAAGGCAGGGTCGGGGGTAGGGGTAGGGGTGGGGGTAGGGGTTAGGGTTGGAGTTGGGGTTGGGATTATTCCGGAGTAAGGAACAACAGAACCTACTTGTGTATTCGCCACAGGGTTGGTGGTTCCGGATAAAGAGTTTGTATATGCAACAAAAATCGCGCCCGTTGAACCATTCCCGCCTTGGCTGCCATTTCCTCCACTTCCACCTCCTCCTCCGCCCGTATCACCTTCGCTTAGTCTGTATCCGCTTCCACCACCTGCGCCGCCACCGCCTCCACCACCTGCGCCGCCAAGAGAGAGGACATTGTTGTTGTTTCCCAAGGCAACATTTTCTCCATAAAGCAGTATTACTCCGCCCGAACCGCCGCCACCGCCTCCACCACCTGCGCCGCCACCGCCTCCACCACCGCGGTAAGCATTTGTCGTTCCACTTACTTCTCCTGGTCTACCTAGACCTCCGGTTGCTCCAAGATAACCATTTGCGCCATTGGCTAAAATAGCGCCCGAAATAGAAATATCTTTGGCAAAAATGATTATTGCTCCGCTACCTGTCCCTCCATCATTACCTCGGCCGGGAGCGCCTACGGCGCCTCCTCCACCACCTCCACCGCTTCCACCCATGCCACCAAAGCCGCCTACTCCACCCCCTGTACCTAAGAGGATGCGATTTGAAGGGACGCCTACAAGAGGACCAGCTTGGCCGCCGGCTCCGCCAGGCCTTAATATGTTTGGATATCCTCCGCTATAGTCATTGCGATAACTGTAATTTGCACAAGATGCCGTATCCCCATATTTTTTGGCCCCCAAATAGGTCCCATCATTTGGGTTATAGTACATTTCGCAATTGCCATCGCCCGCATTGCATGTATCAGCGTTTCTTTCACGTATCTTGATCCATTCTAGACCGGGTTCTGCAAAGGAAGACTCTGGAGCGGAATTAACGACGCATGAAGTAAAAACTTTGCCCCCGCCGTATCCACCGCCGCCGTTATCTCCTCGTGTTCCGCTTGCCGCAAGACTTCCTCCTCCACCACCGCCGCCGGCAGATCCTCCAGCACCACCATCTCCAGTTCCGCCCGATCCACTCGTAGAGATGATATAGCTTCCTCCTTTCCAACCGTCTCGTCCATCTCCTCCTGCTTCTCCACCTCTTCCATGGGATCCTTCGCTTGCCGACAATGATGGGGAAGAGCTGCCTGCACGACAGTCATAAACTGTCCAGCAAGTGCCGTTACTACACTCAGAAGAGGCGTAGCAAGATGATCTCAGCGGGCAATATGTTGGTCCACAGGGATTTCTTGTCTCTGAAACTCTTCCGCCTCTAAATCCTGCTCCCGAGACATCGATTTTTCCGCCGTTTCTAACATCCAAATCATTCTGCACTCGCAAAAACATGACCCCTCCGCTTGCTCCGTCCCAGGGAGAAACAGTTAAGACTTCGTTATTTCCTATTCGCACATTTCGGTAGTGGGGGACTCTTACAACCTGCACTTTTGAGGAGGCATCAACAGCATAGGTATTGGTGAGAGTGCGGTTGAGAAGCAGTCTTCCTTTTGGTCTTGTGTCGGTAACATAGGCGGTTTCCCAGACTCCTGCGTTTGTTCCTGTCATTTGGATGATGGCAACTTCGTCTTTTTGGGCAAAACCGGAAGCTCCGCCAATAAAAATAGCCTTTTGTCCGGCCGAAGCACTCTGGGCAAGAAAGAAAATGAAAAATCAAAATCCGATTTAATCGGATTAAAAATAAAAATAGAGAATAGGAGCCCAACGGAAATTAGTAGGACAGGAAATCTCATAACTAATAACTAATCTCTAGTCTCTAATAACTAATTTATAGTGTGGAGGATTTTATGGGAGTTGTCAAGCCCCCGGTGGGAAGAGGGCTTGCGGGAGAAAGATTTTTCCGCTACGATAATCAAGAAGTTAAATTTTCAATTTTCAATTTTCAATTTTTAATCAAATCTAAATGAATAAATTTTCAAATAATAATTCGAATAATAAGAAATATGATTTAGAAGAGAGAACGGCAGAGTTCGGAGAAAAAGTTATTGAATTATGTGAAAAGGCGCCAAAAAATGCAGTAACAATTCCAATTATCGATCAGTTAATCAGATCGGGAACAAGCATCGGAGCAAATTATTGCGAGGCTAACGGGGCGAGTAGCAGAAAAGATTTTAACAATAAGATATTTATTTGCAAAAAGGAATCAAAGGAGACAAAATATTGGCTGAGATTGTTAGCTAAGGCAGTAGAAGAGTTAAAGGATTACAAATTACAAATTTTGAAAGGCGGGTGAAAGACGGTGGGGAGTTTTGGCGGATATTATAAAGGAGAAAAGAAAAAGAAGAAAAAGCCGGAAGCAGGGCAGGGAAGTTCGGTTGGGCTGGGCGCTCCGGTCTTTAAGCTGCCGGAGATTGTTTCTCGGAAAAAGAAAGGAGAGTAAATGAAGAGAAAAAAGAAGAAGGAAGAAGGACAAACTTTGCGGCTGGTGTTTGTTTTTTTTGTTCTGGTTGGGCTGCTTCTCGTTGGTTCGGTACTCGTAAAACTGGCAACGGTTATTGAAAAAAGCCGTTTTGACGGGGCGCATCGTTTTACGGTTGAGTTTACTTCCAAAGACAAGCCGTTTACAAAAGTTGTTTCCTTTGCTCCCGACACCCGTTCAATCTCGATTATTACAGTTCAGAATGCCGCAGCAATACCCCAGATAAGCAAGTTCTTAGGCATACCGATTGATACAAGGGTTCGTCTAAATAATCGTTACAACGAAGATATCCCTCAACAGCTAAAGACAATGCTTTTTTATTTTAACAACTTCGAGACAGACCTTACTTTTATTGATCTTTTCAGACTGTGGTTTTTTGCAAAGGGAGTGCCTTCTTCGTCGTTTACCCTGCGAGAGATTTCTTCCTCTTTGGATGAAGCGGCAATTGACCGTACTTCCTCCTCGCTTTTTCTTGACTATACCTTAAGCAGAGAAAATATCAGCATCCAGGTTATAAATGGGACAGGAGTTTTAGGTCTTGGCAACCGCCTGGCGCGGCTTATTACCAACACGGGAGGAAATGTTGTTTCGGTTGAAACCGCCGAAAGCCTTGTTGAAAAATCCGAACTTTCCTTCCATACGGAGAAAACATACACTTTGGAAAAATTAAAAAAGATTTTGGGTTTTCAAACACGCAAACTGGAAGAGAAGGGGATTGCCGATATTATTATCACAATTGGACAAGATAATGGGGAGTTAACTTTCTTCTGATCCGCCAGCCGGCAAAGAAGAGTCTTGCGGTTCTTCCACCGCAAATGAAATTTTACCTTTTCCAAGCGGCATAAACGAGGGCTGATTCTTAAAGCGCGCCGACCTTCTTGTTTCCTTTATAAAGATACTTACTTTCCGATCATCAATTGATTTTAGGTATGCTTCGTAGATGTTTCCGCCTTTTAGAAACCTGATAAGGCGCCTGGCAATGTCGTCGGGCAACATGCCCACATACCGTTTTTTTTGATCCAGAACAAAAATTTTAAGTCTTTTGGTGTTAAGAGTTAGAGATTCGCCGATTCGAAGAAGCGCTATCACTTTTGAGTCGGCAAGATTAATAAGCTCAATCACCTTGGTTTTTCCGCCTTCTTCGATAAACAAAGTGCTTATATCTTTGAGGTTATAGGCAAAAGCTTTTGGATTCTTGACAATGCCGTCGATGCGTTTTAGGTTTTTTAAGGCGATGGGATTTTTGGAATCAATGCGCAGCACCTTTTGATAAACAGTTTTGGCGTTTTTGGTTTTGCCCAAAATTGTAAAGGCAAAGGCAAGGCGGTTTAGAGCTTCGATATCATACGGATCCTCTTTGAGAAGCTTTTGGTTGAGGGTAACGGCGTTTTGCCAATTGCCGGTTAAGGTGGTCTGGATGGCTTGGGCTTTTAATGATGCCATTTACGATGAAAAAAATTTTACTCTTATTTGTTGCAAAAGTCAAGATACAAATGTAGAATGTGAATATGAGCGGACATTCTAAATGGGCACAGATAAAACGGCAAAAAGGAGTGGCAGATATAAAACGCGGGCAGGCATTTACCAAAATTTCAAACGCCATAACGATTGCGGTTAAACAGGGTGGGGGAGCAACGGATCCGGGGCAAAACTTCCGGCTGCGTCTGGCAATTGAAAAAGCCCGCGGCCTAAACATGCCAAGAGAAAATATTGAGCGGGCAATTCAAAGGGCTTCGGGCAAGCAGGCAGGGGAGATTGAAGAGGTTGTTTATGAGGGATTTGCGCCCTTTGGAGTTTCGGTCATTATTGAGGCGGCAACCGACAACAAACAGCGCACCGCCTCGGAGATTAAAAACGTTTTTGATAAGGCAGGCGGGACCCTGGCTCAGCCCGGAGCGGTTTCTTATCAGTTTCAGCCGACGGGAAAAATAATGCTGAAAAAAGAAAGCCATACATTAGACGATGTTTTTTTGTCAGCGGCAGAAAGCGGGGCAGAGGATGTTGGGGAGATGGGAGACGCATTTGTTGTCTATACAAAAGCAAGCGATCTGACAAAAGTTTCCGAAGCGCTTTCGGCAAAAGGATTCTCGGTTATTCAAACAGAACTGTCTAAACGGCCGATTAGTCCAGTCGTTATTGGAGAGGCCGAAAAACTGGCAAAAATTCGTTCTTTTATCGCCAAGCTTGAGGAGATGGATGATGTACAAAAAGTTTACTCAAATTTGGGTATTTAAGCTGAATGAATATAAAAAAAATACTGGCAAAAAAAATTCCGCAGTTAAGCAAAAGACAAAGGTTCATAATCGCGGTTTTAATACTTTCTGCCGGACTATTTTTCTCCGAATATCAGTTTGGAAAGGGCGGAGTTTTTCTTGTTTTTCTTTTAGCGCTTCTTACGCCCGTTCTTCTTTTTATCTCAAACTATAGAGATATCAAAGAAAACTTTTCTCCCTACCTTTTTATTCTCCCATTTTTTTACAGTCTTTCTTTTGGGCTTTTTTACTTTTTGGTGCCGGCTCGATTTTTGAGCAGGATGTTGATAACCTCTCTCTACGCGCTCGGCTTATATTCACTGTTTTTAAGTCAAAATATCTTTACCGTTGCCTCAATTCGTACTATTGCTCTTTTGTCGGGGGGGCGCATTGTTTCTTTGGTAATAACAATCGTCTCCTATTTTTTTCTTACCAATATTGTTTTTTCGCTAAGGCTTTCTATTTTACCAACCGGCTTTCTTATTTTTATATTTTCTTTTTTCTTGGTTTTGCAGTCGCTTTGGACGATAACTTTGGAAAATCGGTTTAGATCTTATTTTTTTTGGACGCTTGGTCTGAGTCTTTGCCTTTTTGAGATGTCTTTAATCCTTTGGTTTTGGCCAACGAGCCCCACCGTGATTGCTCTTTTTTTAACCGGATTTTTTTACACCACAATTGGACTTTCCCAGGCTTGGCTGGATAAGCGTCTTTTTCGAGGGGTCATGTGGGAGTATATTTGGGTGGCGGCGGCAACTTTTTTTATTCTTGCATTATTTAC
>JACPDA010000003.1 GCA_016184225.1 Candidatus Daviesbacteria bacterium | reverse complement strand
AGAAAATTTTCGTACCCGACCTAAGCGTCTTCACTTAGGGCGCGCCAACACTACTAATCGCTTCCAAGTCGTCCCGGGCGGCCAGCAGGTTTGCAGAATGAGCGTCTGTTGATCTTGCTTCTGACTTTCAACAAGATACGAAACATCCGAAGCATCCACGATCTTTAGTTCTTCGACTTTGTAGTTGTAGCGCCGGTTTTGAAAAAACACTACCACACTATCGCCTTTTACTAAATCCTTTAGAAGGTAAAAAACCGCATTATAGCGGCCTATGTTCCAAAAATTATCTGCCGAATGGGCAAAAAGATAAATGTTGCCTTTCATGCCAGGAAAAACCGTTCCTTTGGCATGCGCAATACCTTTTTGAAGAATTGGTAAAAACTCATCTTGACTTGAGGAATCAACATTGGGAAAAACCCGAGCGCTTGCCCCAATTTTGGGTATCAAAATACTAAACTCTGTATCTTTTGGTATCAAAATTTGCTCTTTAGGGCCGGCAAGAATGGCGCCAAAGCCCTGCCTCGCCTCTGGCAGGCCGTACTGTTTTCTAAGTATTTCTCCAAAGGCTGAGAGAATATTTTTTCCTTGAAACATAGAAAGAGCGTCCCCGAGAGGAATCGAACCTCCAATCTTTCCCTTAGGACGGGACTGCTCTATCCGTTGAGCTACGGGGACAAGTCTAGGTATTTTACCATATTTCTATGTTCGTTTTTTATGAAGCTCCACGGCTAAAGCCGTGGTATCTTCTAGCACAGCTTCACAGCAAAAAGCTGTTCCGCTGACCCGCCTTCGGCGTAGAAAGCATTCATCCATGAGTAAGCTCATGGTTTTCTGCTTTTGCTATAGGCATTTCGTTTTTGGAAAAGATTTTCTCGAAAACCGCCTTTTTCAACGAATTTCTGTTCAAGTGATTGTTGAAGCCGCTTTTGTAAATAAATAGCCTGATTAACTAAAGTAATCATAAGATTGACCACCTCAGGAAGATTATCGGGTAAATTGGGGAAATTGGGGTAGTCAGGTAACGTAGGGGTCTTTTTTAGAATTTCCCATACCTCCCCAACTTCCCTCACTCTCCTTACTGTTTCCTCCCGACCCCAAAGCGGTATATTGTTTTGCCTCGTAAAAGAAAGATAATCTTTAAGCAATTCTTCCAACGATGCTCTGTTAACACCGGTAAGCTTAATGTAGCCTTCAAGGCTAGCTTGTTGATTGCCTTCAGGAATATTAGTAGTTCCAGAACGAGAAGCTTGAACCATTTGGTCAAAGGTACGATTAGAGGAAAGAAGATTTCGATACCTCTTGCAAAAGATAACCGTATAGTCATAAATTGGTACGGATATCTTATATGCAAGTAAATACTCGTATCCTGCTTTATAGTTGCTTCCATGTCCTCTTCTTCCCTTACTTCCCCAGCTTCCCTTACTTTCCATACTCTTAGAGTACCAGATGATATTAATGAAAAAAAGGTGTAAAATAAAAAGCTGACGGAGACTAGTTCATCGGTAGCCCGCCAAAAATTTCGGGGATTGGCGCAGTGGTAGCGCGCACGGTTCGGGACCGTGAGGCCGGCAGTTCAAATCTGCCATCCCCGACAGAATTTAGGCGGGCGGGTCCGAGAGGTACGGGGTTCAATTCCCCGGTCTCCGACAGATAGGCGTTGGCAGGCGGGGACGCAGAAACAGGAGGTTCAATTCCTCTCACCCCGACCGAAAGTGAATCCGCAAAATTGAGCCTAGGTTGGCTCTGCGCGGGAGGGGGGGGCGCAGAACTCTGCAAAGCCCTTTTTGTACGAGACTGCAAGTTGCCGCAGTGAAAAAGAACAAAAAAACGGAGGGCGCGAAAATTTTTTCAAGAACTTTTTTCCTATAATTCGAGCAAAGCGAGAATTTCAAGCTCTGCTTATAGTTTTAAACTTAAAAGGCACAACCGGTGGACTCAACAAGAATTGTGTTCTGTTGTCCGATTGCGCCATTAAAAAACACAATTCCAGGAAATGTTGAGTCCACTGAAAATTTAGCATGTAAAGAATTTTAAAGCAAGACTGACTATCTAATGCAAACTAAATCAGAGGGTATAAGTTATCAGGAAGATTAAAATTCTGATTGCAAGGGAACCGTTTTTATGAAATACTGTAAATATATGGAAATGGAAAATAATTTACCTTCAAACTCGACCAATCCTTCCCAGGAGAATGCTAATCAACCGCCTTCACCCACAAATCAAAATGAAATACCAAACGCAAGTGCTAATCGTCCCGGGATGATAATTGTTGCTGTTACAGTTGTTATTATCATGATTGTATTAGGTGTTGGCGGATACTTTCTGCTAAACCAGAAGACATCAAAAAGTCATTTTTACGATTCCCAAAATAACACACCTATTCCTACGCAATCCTCAAAAGAGGAAAATGCAAAAGAAATTGGTTCAACAACTGAGGAGAAGATTTTGTACGCAGAAAATGGTTTTCTCTTTTACTACCCAGGGAGTTTAGAATTGTATCAAGAATATGCTGGAGATGCTGTGCAATGGAAACCAAAAAGTGCAGATAGAATAGCAGCAAAAGAGAATCTTGACGCTTTAACATTACATGAATCTTCAAGCCCCCTCCCTGCAATTATTACGAATGGAAAATATACTATATGGAATAAGGGTTATGTTGATGCTAGGACAGATGTAAATGTAACATCTGTGAAGGAAGAATTAATATCTTCAGGACAAAATAAATCGTCATTATTTACCATTGAGTGCGGTAATGGTTGTCACTATGCGATTGCCCGTTTTAGTAGTAATAAAAATTATTACGAGTTTATTTATAACCTTAATTCAGGGAATATCAGCATATTCAAAGACATTCTTTCAAGTTTAAGTTTTTTTGACCAAAATGTGAAGGAATGGAAAATTTATATAAGTAATGAGGGTGGGTATTCAGTTCAATATCCGGCCAATTTCACTGTTTTGGAAAAAGTATTCGCATCCGTTGATGGGGTGAGAGGATACAGTAGAAACTCATTTAAAGCTTTCCCCCGGGATTCAAGTCCAATCGTTGATGCATTGAGTGTATATTATAAAATTGTGGGTAATAAAACTCTTGATGAGTACTTAAAAGAAAACCAATGTGCAATTATTGAGCAAAAGAAGCGATTTACATTAAGTGGCGAACCTGCAGAATATCAAAGCACTGCTTGTGGGATAGCTGGAAGTTCGGATGTATTTGTGAAGCACAAAGATAAACTTTACACCATAGGTGTATCTTCTCCTGAAGACCCTATCCTTGCTACATTCAAATTCACTGATTAACTTGATACCGCAATACTAACTAACCAAGTCATACCCTAAAATAAATTTTCTGCTAGAATAAGGGAGTAAAAAAGTTTTCGCGCACGGGAGGGTGGGGCAAGAAAATATTTTGTATTTTGTCTTGTCCCGCTATAGGCGGGACTATAAATAATAAAAATAGCGCGCATTTGTCTTCTGTCATAGCAAAAAATACATAGAGCGAGGCCGACCGCGTGTCGCCATAGCGACACTTCGACCCGCAAAGCGGGAAGAAGTGCCCTGAGCTTGTCGAAGGGCCTTATAACTTATGAAGAAAAAACTAGTAGTTTCTCTTATCATTCTTTCTTTCCTTGGCTTATTAGATGCGGCCTATCTAACTATTACCCATTACCAAAACACCGCTCCCTTTTGTAACATTGAACATCCATGTTCGATTGTCTTAACAAGCAAATTCGCCACCCTTGGCACTATTCCTATTGCCCTGCTAGGAAGCTTTTATTATCTCCTGGTTATTGGATTTGGAATCTTTTTCTTAAAAACGAAACGCAAAACGATTCTCCTCCAACTGTTTGGACTCACACTTATTGGATTTTTGGTCTCTATTGGGCTATTTCTTATTCAAGCCCTTATACTGAAGGCCTTCTGCATTTATTGCATCTTTTCCGAACTTGTCTCACTCGGACTTTTTATTCTTTCTTTCCTTGTGCTAA
>JACPDA010000010.1 GCA_016184225.1 Candidatus Daviesbacteria bacterium | reverse complement strand
GTCTGTGTAGAACGATTTCTTTTGAAGCTGTTCCCAAAGCTCTTATCATTGGTAGAACTGAAGGCTTAATCAAAATGGCTGTTCACCCAGATACAAAAGTAATTCTTGGAGTGCATATTCTAGCTCCTAATGCAGGTGATCTTATTGCTCAAGCAATGGTTTTGGTTAAAAATAAAAATACCATTGATGATGTAGCAAATTCTTTACCAATGTTTCCTACTCTTTCAGAGGCAATAAAAATAGTTGCCTTGTCCTTTGTAAAGGACATCTCAAAATTGAGTTGCTGTATATGATTAAAATAAGGTTTGGAAATGGGGCTTGCAAAAAAGTTAATGGCATATTACGATATTACTTTAAGCGAAGATCGTGTTAATCATGGGTAAGATTTTTAAAAAACATATTGAGAATACCGCGGTTGAACCTTTATATCTTTGGTCATATGCGCTTTTAACGCTTGGGACAATTATTCTTTTTGGCATCAATGTACCGCTTTTTGTCTATCGCTGGCGAAAATTCGGACCGCCAAAATTCAAACTGCACTCAGGAACAGGGCTTGGGACGCTTGTGGGAGTTGCGGCCTCTGCCTGTCCGGTCTGCGGCTCAACTCTTTTATCGGTAGTTGGGATTGCCGCAGGCTTGGCTGCTTTTCCGCTTCAGGGTCTTGAACTCAAAGCTCTTTCCTTTGGGCTTATGGCACTGCCTATTTGGTTAACAACCCGGGAGCTTAAGTCTTTTAAAAATTGCAAAGGCGAGTCGTGTCCGGTTCCCCGCAACGCCTCTTTTGCAAAAAAAGATACTCCTTACCTTCTTTTCGCCCTTCTTGTTTTTGTTGCCTTTAGTTTGATAAGTTTTGACATGATTTCAGCCGAACCAGTGGTTGCTGGTTCTTCTTCCGTTTCTTCAACCGGGAATCAACTGTACGATGAGGCAGTTTTGAAGGTCTTGCCGGAAAGTGGTTTTCAAAGCAAGATTTATTTGGGAGACGCTGTTACAAAACTTGTTAAAGAGGGAGTTATTGACAAAGAAAAATTCGAATCTCTCTACGGAGATCGCGGCGGACTGCCAAAAGAGCTTTCAGACGTCCTTACAAAGCCCGCCAAAAAGCGAATCATTTTAACTCAAGAAAATTCACAAGTTTATGTCAATTTGCTTTGGGCTTTGGGGCTTTCCAACTACATGTCAACTAACAAAGAAAGCCCGGTGGTTGGTCCGTCTCTTTTTAACTTTGCCTCAACCGGCGGGTGGACTTTGGGAAAAGAACAAAACGGAGGAGCTTACTTTAAT
>JACPDA010000011.1 GCA_016184225.1 Candidatus Daviesbacteria bacterium | reverse complement strand
CACAATCCCATTATCAACCGTTATTATTAGTCTTGCGTCTCCTATTTTTGATATTTGCTTTTTGATTTTTGATATTGCGGCTATGGAGAGCCCATATCCCTCTTCAATTCGATGAGGAATATATGGCAGCACCTTTACTCCCAAACCATTGAGGGTTTCCCACAAAATTGCCGTTCCGCAAATTCCGTCAACATCATAATCGCCAAATACAACAATCTGCTCTTTTTCTTTGATCGCTTTCTGAATTCTCTTGAGGGCCTTTTGAAGCTGCTTCTTATCAATCCCAACGCTTCTTACCGTTACATCTTCTAACTTAGGCTTAAGAAAATCTTCGATCTCTTTCTTTGTCCTAATTCCTCTGTTCTGAAGTATGGCTCTAACAAGGTCGTTAATTTTGAATTTTGATCCGCCAGCTGGCGGATGAATTTTGAATTTATTATTGAGGATTTTCCATCTCTTTGTATTCATCTGCTATACTATATCAGAAATGATAAAGCTCATTCCAGACAATATTTTGGCAATTTATAAAAAATTCTCTAAAAGCGGTTTTGAGGTCTATTTTGTTGGGGGGTGTGTTCGGGATATTCTAATGAAAAGAAAAGTTAAGGACTGGGATTTTGCAACCAATGCCACGCCCGAACAAATTCTTAAACTCTTTCCCGATGGGTTTTATGACAATAAATTTGGAACAGTTGGCATCCCTCATCTTGCTCATGCCGGAGTTGTTGAGATAACAACTTTTCGAACCGAAAAAGGATATTCCGACCGAAGACGTCCGGATGTGGTTGAATGGGGAAAATCTATAGAAGAAGATCTGGCAAGACGCGACTTCACAATCAACGCCATCGCCCTTGGACTAACGACTAATGACAAACAGCCAACGACTAAAATTATTGATCCTTTTAATGGCCAAAAGGATATCGAACAGAAACTAATCCGCGCTGTGGGCGATCCTAAAAAACGCTTTAAGGAAGACGCCTTGCGGCTTCTTCGCGCTATTCGCCTCGCTACCGAGCTTGGA
>JACPDA010000001.1 GCA_016184225.1 Candidatus Daviesbacteria bacterium | reverse complement strand
GACTGAATCTATTACTGCCTATGGTAAATACTGGAATTTTAACAGTGCCAATGGTTGGGCTCCCATGGATGGGAATGGTTCTGATTTAACTTCTGTGGCCAGATATGCTGGTATATTGCCTATGGTTATTGATCCTACGCCAACTAATCCGCCTGCTGGTAGCACCTTGATGGTCCCCAGGTTAATGGCCAGTATTATCTTTGAAGCTAAAAAAGCAGGCACTGCTGATATTCAGCTTACTGATGGTTCACAAATACTTCGTAACTCTGACGGTATTAATATTATCTCCGCCAAAAAGGGGACAACCATATCAATTATATCCGCTCCGGTCTCTGCACCAATTACTGATAACGCATCAGGGCAAGTTAGTTGTACTAATATTGCTGCACCTTTGCCTTTAGGAAAGCTTCCTTCAGGAGAAGATTTCTATGTAGTGACAGGTACAAAAACCGTGCAACTTGGTGCAAATGCTTATGCTTTACCTGTGGCAGAGATTACCTGGAAACCGATAGCTGGTGCCACATTCTCTTCTACAAGTAGCTACCATAACCCCACTACATTAACAGTTTCTAACTATGGAGTATTTGCAATTGAGGCAAGCGCTAAGGGAAGCAGTTCTCCTGCTACGGCAAATTGTCCCAAGATCATAGTGTCTTTTCAATCTAGTGTTCGGTCTGTTCCAGCTGTCACTTCAACACCAGTCGTAGTCTCTAATCTCCGTCATGATGGGGATATCAACAGTGATGGTCAGATTAATCTGACTGATATGTCGAGGCTGTTGTCTCAGTTTGGTCAATCCGGCCAATCAGAGGCAGACCTAAATGGGGACAGGGTGGTTAACACTATGGATGTACTTATGTTAAGGAATATTTTAGTTAAAAATGGTGTCTTGAGTAGGAGACAATAATATCCTCTTGCCAATTAGATTGATTTACCATAAACTAGAGTTTATATGATCCGTGTTGCCATTAATGGTTTCGGGAGAATTGGCAGGAGTGCTTTTAAGATTGCTTTAGAAAAGCATGGCAGTGAACTGGAGATTATAGCCATCAATGATTTAAGTTCCCCGGCAGTGTTAGCCCATCTTTTAAAATATGATTCCGCATATGGAGTTTGGGATCATGAGGTTTCCGCAGATGAAAAGTGTATCTATGTAGATCAAAAGTCCTATACAATATATCAGGAAAAAGAACCTGCTGGCTTGCCCTGGAAAGATTTAAATGTTGATGTGGTGATCGAATCAACAGGTAGGTTTACTGATGCCGAAGGCATGAAACAGCATTTAACTGCCGGCGCCAAAAAAGTAGTTTTGTCTGCTCCGGCCAAGGGCGGCAATGTCGGTACTTTTTTAATCGGGGTTAATCAGGAAGAGTACAAAGGCCAGGAGTTAGTCAATAATGCATCCTGTACCACCAACTGCGTGGCACCTGTGGCGGCTATTATGCAATCAAAATTCGGGATAGCCAAAGCCATGCTGACTACGATTCATGGCGTAACAGCTGAACAGAACCTGGTGGACGGGCCGCCGCCGGGAGGAAAATCCAATGACTTGCGCCGGGCCAGGGCAGCCTATGTCAATATAATTCCTACCACTACCGGAGCTGCTGTTTCTACAACTGAAGCAATTCCCGAGCTTAAAGGCTTATTTGATGGTAGGGCCCTGCGGGTGCCGGTGATTGTCGGTTCCATCTCTGACTTTACTTTTCTTCTGAAAGTTAAAACCACAGTGGAAGAAATAAACCAGGCTTTCAAGGAAGCAGCAGAAAATCCCCGTTGGAAAGGAATTGTGGCAGCGAGTGAAGAGTCGTTGGTTTCAACAGATATTATAGGAAGGTCTGAGTCAGCCATAGTTGATTTGGGGTTAACCCAAGTGGTGGATGGGGATCTGGTTAAGGTTTTTGCCTGGTATGATAATGAGTATGGTTACAGTAATCGTTTGATTGAGCAAGTGATTAATGTGGGAAAAGCTTGAGTTGACTTTAGATATGGCTAATGTTATAAATTAGCAGATCTTCTGCCCAGACCTCAAGGAAAATATGCGATTAATTGAGCAGGCCCGCGAGAATCTCAGATTAGGAAGAAATATTTACGGCGAGGAGACACCTTCTAATCAAAAAATCTCCGATGAAATCTGTCAGCAAACGAGAACCCAGTGTGAGGGTTTGTTGGAACAACATGGCAAAACGAGGACTGGACCGAGTTGGTTAGTTTTTCACCCCTGGATATTCATGTTGGCTGCGATAGCCAGGATGAGCCCAAGAGCACTATTAGAAGAGAGAATATTAAATGATATGGTCAGTGGCGCAGGACCGGTAGTGAATATTACTTTATCACATGCAGGCCGCGTTGCAGCCAAGAGTTGGTTTGTTAATGTTTCAGTACAAGGAGTGCCTGAGAGGTTACGTCTTTATAAAGATCATGGAGAAATTTTTACGCCTGATAATTCGGGTCACGCTCTAAGAAGAGCCAATTTAGTGGATGCCCGAAATTATCAATCAGTAGTTAATTTTGTTGCTGAAAGATTCCCCTTACCAAAGGCGGGTTAAATTTATCCCATTTAAACAAAAATGCTACGGCCGTTGCAATAGTGTTTTAAGAAACTTCTTTCCATAGCGGAAAATCCTGCCATCGGTTTACTTCTAAAAGAACAATTCTGCCCCGGAAATTGTTAAATTCTTTAAGTAACTTTTCAAAGGAAGAAATTAAGGATTTAGTATCGTTTTGAGGGATATTTAGCAGTATTACAGAATGTATTTGATCTTTATCATACCATTGAAAATCCGAATCATTGGTGACTAAAATACGTTTTTCCTGCTTTGAAATTTTTGCTACCACAGTATCTTTTGCAGATTTCGGAGGAATTTTTACATCAAATTCTTTTGATGCTAAATGCCTGAATAAAACTCTTTTAACATTCTCATCAAGCAGGAATTTGTGGTTGGGTGTTAAGGACGACATAACCTTCTCTGGTTAAAGAACTGGCATAATCCAGTGCTGCTTTGATATGTGCCTTCTTCAAAGAGGGAAAATCTTCAATAATCTCCTTTTCTGATGCTTCACTTTTAAGCAAATCCAAAATCTGCCAAACCATAATTCTGGTTCCTTTAAAGGTAGGTTTACCGTGACAGATATCAGGATCAGCTACAATATATTTGTTAATGACCACCTTTTTCATATAAGCCAATTATACTATTTTGTAGTTGACAAGGCAACCTCTTTTTGCTAAACTGACCGATGGTGATAAGCGAAGCTTGCGATAACTTCGTTATCTTAAACTCACAAATGACGAGAAACAACGCACCAAGTAAATAAATTCCTACACCTGGAATCTTCCGGTGCGGGAAGATTACCAGCGTTGCATCCCTCTTTTTAAAACAGAATAGTCATCAGCTTTCAGTCATCAGTCGTCAGACTTTTTGATTCTTTGTCTGAAAGCTGACAGCTGAAGACTGATGGCTTTTTAAGGGCCGTTAGTTCAGCTGGTAGAACACTTCATTTGCAATGAAGAGGTAGGGAGTTCGAGTCTCCCACGGTCCACTAGGTAGGGGTTAGGTTTTAGGGTATAGGGTCTAGAATTTTCACTAGACCCTATACCCTAGGCACTAAACCCTAGATTATTTTGCACTTTGAAATGTGAATACGGATAAATTAGCTGTCAGTACAAAGTCGTCAGTCGTCAGACAATCGCAAGAGAAGTCTGATAGCTGATAGCTGAAGTCTGATAGCTGTAAATGTATGAAGGCCAAAAAGCCAAAAAATACTCAACATTAATGCATACGGTGGATGCCTTGGTCGAAAGTACCGATGAAGGACGTATTAGGCTGCGATAAGCTTCGGGGAGCTGCCAAAAAGCTTTGATCCGAAGATTTCCGAATAGAGTAATCAGTCCCCATTTAATCGGGACATCCTGACATGAATTCATAGTGTCAGGAAGGGTACAGCCCGAACTGAAACATCTAAGTAAGGCTAGGAAAAGAAATCAACAGAGATTCCCCCAGTAGCGGCGAGCGAAAAGGGAGGAGCCCAAACTGGAGGTTGGATGTTGGACGTTAGAGGATGGAATGTAGATGTTAGAGGTTGGAGGATAGAGAAAGAGGTTAGAGGGTAGAAGTTAGAGACAATCTAATTTCAAACTTCTAATCTCATATTCTATCTTCTAATTTCCAACATCAAATTTCTATTTTCTAATTTCTATCATCCAACTTCCAGGGTTGCGGGGTTTACGATATAGCATCAGTCAAAGATAGTTAAAGTCGCTGGAAAGCGACACCAAAGAAGGTGATAGTCCTGTAAACGAAATCTGAAACTGGCTTAGTAAAAACCCAAGTAGCACAGGACACGTGTAATCCTGTGTGAATCTGCGTCGACCACGACGTAAGGCTAAATATACTTTCGGACCGATAGTGAACTAGTACCGCGAGGGAAAGGTGAAAAGAAGAGCGAAACGCTCAGTGAAATAGTACCTGAAACCGTA